>JAUVMD010000169.1 GCA_030600405.1 Nitrospirota bacterium | reverse complement strand
GGGGTTTATGAGCAATCAGCCAAAGCAGATCTTAAACAAGCTGAGAGAAACGGAAGCCCTGCCTGTGACCCCGGGAGCCGTCACACCCAAGCCAGAAACTCTAACTTAAGATGTGATACAACTATCAGGGGGAGGTCACCTCTTGCTGGCTCCAAATAATACAATGGGTTATTGGTTTTGTCCCGTAGCCTATTTTTTTGGTTGGCCCTTAAGACCATAATAGGACCACATTTAGCGAAAAGTCTGGCATTATTGGTGCTGGGGGGATCATCAATTCTGGGGGCATTGGTTGACTCCTGTGGGGGATTTTAGAGTGATATCTAAATTATAAGGGGAGTTTTAAAATGAAAGCTATTAAGATATTTATTGTTCTATTTTTCATCGGTTTTACTGTTAGCTGCTCCACTACTTATGATGTGAAGTATGACTACGATCAACAAACTAATTTCTCAGACCTTAAAACTTTTGACTGGATGCAGGTACCTGAAAAAGCAAGCATAGACAGCCTTGTCGTACAGCGTGTTAAAAACGCGGTTAATGCTGAACTGAAAGCCAAAGGCTTAATGATGACCTCAAACAATCCGGACTTTTTAATAGCTGAACATCTCGGAAAAAAGGATAAAGTGCAAGTCACCGATTGGGGGTACGGTTATGGCCATAGAGGATACCGGGGAGGCTCCTGGGGGACTGGTGGGGTTTCCACATATCAATACGAAGAAGGATCACTCATTCTGGATTTTGTGGATACTAAATCGAAGAAATTGATTTGGCGGGGATCATTAAAAGCCGAAGTTCAAGATGCCGACACTCCGGAAAAAATTGATACACTAATAAACGAGGCCGTGAAAGAAATTTTGAAAAAATATCCACCTTCATCGTCAAAATAGTTCACGCTCATCTTTGACATTGCTCCCATGCCTGGGTTTTGCGGGTGCTCTGGCAGAGATTGGTCTGCCGCAAAATGAAATTCCTGTAGCTTTATTGTTTTCTAATATTGGTGTGGAAATCGGCCAGATGATATTCGTTGCCGTGGTGTTGGCCCCAACCTGGTTAATAAGACGGGTACGACTAGACACTCTGGATTGGGCCCGGGTAATACCCGTTTATTTCATCGGTACGCTGGCGATATACTGGTTTGTTGAGCGAGCGCTTGCAATTTTTCCAATGTAAAGGAATATGTCTGCATTTGATGTCTCTTAAATCCCTCCTATTGATCGGCACGGTTAAATCGCATTCCTGCTCATCCATTCAATTCAAACACTAGTCCTTCGCAGGACCCTTAAACGCTCAGCCTTTATGCTGTGGCTGGATCAGGGTCACGCTCTCAAAGCATTTCTGGCATCTGCGGGGGAACGTAGAGGGTCATGATCAGTATTTTGCTTTCAACTCTCTTAATGCAGCAACAACCTCTAGGGTTCCCGTATAAGCACCGGCGGGTTGGCGCTGGTACTCAAAGTTACTTTGCCGCCAATTTTAACGTCATCGTCGATGACTTCGTTGAAGCTAAACGTACATTTGCTGTTATCAGAATCCAGCGCAGCGCCCGTTCCCCGACAGATGCCTACGATCACCAGGGTGTCAACTTCGGAAGCCCGAGTGGTTCCTGTTGCGATAGCGGTAACGGTTACGGTCGCGAGCGCTGGGGTACCAGCGGTAACCAATCGGGCAACACTGCCTTGGTCACCACCCAGAAGCGTTATATTGGGAGCGGGGGAGATCGTTCCGACCGCATCAATTGTGAAGGCTCCACCGACAACATTCACCGTGAATGAACCAAAATCGGCCAGAATTTGCTCGGGAATAGTGATACTAGTTACAATTTCAGCGCTGGCATTATGGGGTGTAGCGCTGGCATTATAGGCAAAACCAAAAATAACCAGAAAAAGGATTAACCTTTTCATGGTAAGCCCTCCTGTCGCGGGTGTTTGGATGCCCTCACTCTATTTCAACTTGTCGAAAAAGTCAATAATTTGGGTAAATCTAAAAATGGAGGCCACCATGTTGTGGAAAAGATCCATGGGGATCCGAAAATCGGGGATATCAGCCATAAATACAATACCGTCGTCAACATGCAATTCGTTGCCGGTGTCGTGGTATCCCTGATTATATGTATCGCTTTGCTCATGTCTAGTGGGGTTTCCAAAGCCATGGGAGCACCCCTCCCAGCGGAACCGAAATCTCTAAAAGTATCTGAACCGGAATTTCTAATTGTATCTGAACCAAAATCCATGAAAATATCTGAACTAAAATCCCTAAGAGTATCGAAACCGAAATCTTTAGAATCAGGTGGTTTCCTGAAGGGAAAGTACACTCCTGCGAAACGGGAAAATCCAGCGTACCGCCGTTGCGCAACCCTGGAAGGATTTAGAGCCCGGCAGCAAAGTGCGCTCGAGGCTCTAGGTATTACACAGGAAGATGTTAATTAGGCTATGGAATAAAGTGGAAGGCGGTGAGAAGGATAAAAATACCTTCTTCACCGATACAGACATCTTTGAAAATGATAATTACGATCCGGAAATGGAATTCTGCCCTTGATGAAACACAAATCCGGTGTTGCGATGGATGGGGCCTGTGTCAACCGTAGCGCCTTGTTAGATGCTACAATTTCATCCGGCAATACGTAATGCGAAATAAGGAACAATATTGAACAGGATTATACCTATCTTGAAAAACCCCATTCCTGAGTAATGAAAAGCATCGAACCTCTCCGCTGACAACTTGAACCATTTCCCATGAATTTGATAAATCAAGTCGTGGGCCAGCATAAACCCTAATGCCCAAAATTAGCAGCAACCCCACGTTAATTACCGAGCACCAAGCTAGAACGTCACGAATTATTTAAACTGTCATTTTTAATCCTCCTTATTGGCGGGGATAAGTCTTTATATTGATTGGGACTTGGGCCGGAGTCCAGTCTTTTCCAGGAGTTTTGACACCCTGAAAACTGCCTCTTGGGAAGAACGGTTTTCTGATCTTAAAAAGAAATTAAAAGTAAATGAAAATGTGTTGATCCCTTGTTGAATTTATTGTACCTTGAGATATATACCCGTTTAACCCAACGAGGAGACACTCCGTGAAAATATCCACAACCCGTATCGGAGCCTTTCTGATATTGACGCTATTCGCCTTTATGAATATTCATTGTGGTGGCGGAAAGACGATTGATCCCAACGCTCCCCGGATGCTCAAGGAATTCCCGGTTCAGGGGGAATCCAGCACCAAGCAAACCGATGATGACCCTGGCACAATTACTGTGGCCGCCCAATGCACCGATGATTACCCCATTCTTTTTCAATGTAAAAAGTGGTGGGCGGAAACGGGCACAGCCGGTGACGATCCCTTTAAAATGAAGGGATCGGATGGCGCCGTCCAAAGCAAGACTGAAAATTCCTGCGTGTGTGAAGGTCGGCATGGCCCGAAAACCAAGGATTTTTTTGGCATCAACAACCATTACATCAAATGCGGTGTGACTGCCGTCTGTGCGACCAAATAGTTTCAATATCAACTTCATTTCCTCCCTATCGGCCCCTCTTTTGATAAAGGGCCGGTGGGGATGATTTTTTTCTATTTCTCTCCGAATGCATCCCGGAATACCAAACCCTCCTTTTTCACCCTCCCCTTTCGACCGGAAAACAATTGCCAAAAGAGGATTTTTTTCGTCATAATAAAGTATCGTTTCCACTTTTACCAGGGAGAGTTGTCTTGGCAAAAAAGGGCGCTTTGAAAGAGGTGATTGATTCGTTTGACCTCACTGCCGGTCGTAAAATTGCCGGGAAATACGAGGTCCTCTCCCTGCTGGGCGCTGGCTGGGAGGGCGAGGTATACAAGATCCGTGAAACTCGCACGGGAATCGAGCGAGCGGCCAAACTGTTTTTTCCGCAGAGAAATCTCGGCGACAAAACCGCCAAGACTTATGCCCAGAAACTGCACAAGCTCCGCCAGGTTCCAATTCTAATTCAGTATCACACCGAAGAAATCCTTCTGGTCCGTAAAATCCCGATCACCGTGTTGATTTCGGATTATGTGGAAGGAGATTTATTATCGGAATTTTTGAAGAAATTTCCGGGACAAAGACTTCATCCCTTCCCAGCGCTCCACCTGTTGTATGCATTGACTTGCGGGATTGAGGAAATCCACCTGCTAAACGAGACCCACGGTGATCTGCATTCCGACAATATTATCGTCAACCGATTCGGGCTGGAATTCGAGGTCAAGCTGTTGGACCTGTTCAACGGTCCCATCCCAAAAAAAGAAACGCGGCAACAGGATATTCGTGAATTGATCAGGATATTTTATGATGTTCTGGGAGGGGCCAAACGATACTCCAAAATGCCCGGCACGGTGAAGGAAATCTGCTGTGGGCTCAAACGGTCGCTGATTCTGGATCGTTTTCGGACCATCTCCCATTTACGGGAACACCTGGAAAGCCTCGACTGGTCGTCGTACAGCTGCGCCGTCCTCGAGCCCCACGAGCTTGAGTTCGCGACGGACTTGGGACTCGAGCTCTATCCGAAACGTGCGAGTGACGCGACCGATGGAACATCCCGGGACCATGCCTTCGTCCTC
>JAUVMD010000048.1 GCA_030600405.1 Nitrospirota bacterium | reverse complement strand
TGTATGAAGCGCGTGGCGATTACCAGGTTATCGTCGAGGCCATGGAGCCCAAAGGTCTGGGCGCGTTACAGAAAGCGTTTGAACAGCTCAAGGAAAGACTGGCGAAGGAAGGCCTGTTCGACGAGTCGCGTAAAAAATCACTTCCTGAAATACCGTGGAAGATCGGCGTCGTCACCTCCCCTACCGGCGCGGCGATCCGCGACATGATCCACGTCATTCGACGGCGCAACCCGAAAACGTCGATTCTCTTATACCCCGCCAAGGTGCAGGGCGAGGGGGCGGCGGAAGAAATCGCCCGGGGCATTGAGGAGCTGAATAAACGAAAGGATATCGATGTCCTCATCGTCGGGCGTGGCGGCGGGTCCATCGAAGACTTGTGGGCTTTCAACGAAGAAGTCGTCGCCCGCGCCATCGCCAATTCCAAAATTCCCGTGGTGTCCGCCGTAGGTCACGAAATTGATTACACCATCTCTGATTTCGTCGCGGACCTGCGCGCCCCCACACCTTCCGCCGCGGCGGAGCTGGTGGTGCCGAAACTGAACGACATCGTGCAGGACCTGCAATACCTCACCCACCAGATGATCGAGCGAATGGAGGAGGACATCGAGGATTACCGCGAGCGTCTCAGGTATCTGATTGACCGCCGGTTTTTCCGTGAGCCGCGCCAGATTCTGGAAGTTCCCACGCAACGCCTCGACGAAATGGTTCAACGTCTTCTGCGCGGCCTCGACCAATGGGTGCTGGTCAAACGCGGCAACCTGACGCAGGTGGCACACCGGCTATTCCAGGCTTCACCGCAAAAGAAACTGCAAACCCTGTCGGAACGGCGGATTGATCTGGTGGCACGGCTGGTACGGCGGTTGGAATCGCAGATCAAACTCAAAGGAGAAAAGCTGGATGGCGTTGCGAAACGTCTCAACGCGCTGAGTCCTCTCAACGTGCTGGACCGGGGTTACAGCATCACCACTTCCACAAAAACCGAAAAAGCGGTGACCTCCAGCAAACAAGTAAAGAAAGGCGATTCCGTGCGCATCCGCCTGGCCCAAGGCCAGCTGGACGCCACGGTCGACGAAACGATAGAATAAAGATCAGGAGAATACCTATGGCTGAAATCAAATTTGAAAAGGCGATGAATCGGCTGGAACACATCGTCGAAGAATTGGAAAAGGGCGAGCTGGATATCGACAAGTCCCTCGAAATTTTTGAGGAAGGGATCAAGATGTCGCGCGTGTGTTCCAAAAAACTGAACGAGGCGGAACAGAAAATCGAAAAACTCACCAAAAACCAGAAAGGCGAACTGGTTACGGAACTGTTTCCCACTGGTGTGGACGAGGACACGGATGACGAAGACTAAAAAAATCCGCCTCGATCAACTGCTGGTAAAAAAAAACTGGTCACGTCGCGGGAACGGGCGCAGAGCCTGATCCTCGCAGGGAAGGTACGCATCGGCGACGAGCCGGCCGACAAGCCGGGACGCATGGTGGCAGAGGATGCAGATGTTTCGGTCGAGGAAGACCCCAACCCCTACGTCAGCCGCGGCGGATTGAAACTGGCGCAAGCGCTCAAGGAATTCAGCATCGATCCTTCCGGTCAAACTGCAGTGGACATCGGAGCGTCCACCGGCGGATTCACCGATTGCCTTCTGCAGAGAGGGGCGGCCAAAGTGTTCGCCGTCGATGTCGGCTACGGCCAGCTCGACTGGAAATTGCAATCGGATGACCGGGTGGTGATGATCGACCGCACTAACGCCCGCCAATTGTCATTGGACGATATGGGTGGTGAGCCGTTGGACTTGGCGGTGATCGACGTTGCCTTTATTTCTCTTAAATTGATTCTTCCTGTTGTTTTTAAAATTTTAAAGCCGGGCGGGCAGTGGCTTGCGCTGGTCAAACCGCAGTTTGAAGTTGGCAAAGACGAAGTCGAGAACAAAGGCGTCATCACCGACCTCACTAAACATGTGAAGGTCCTGCTGGAGCTGAAACAATTCATCGAAGCATCGGGCTGGTGTTTTGCGCAGGTGTGCCGTTCTCCCATCAAGGGGCAGAAGGGCAACCAGGAGTATCTCATTCACGGCATGCAGCAGGAAATGGAGAATGGCGTGGACGAAACACGCATTCGGGGAACGGTGGGCGTATGATTTTAAGCGGCGACGATATTCATAAGGCGTTGGCGGAGGGGAGGATGATCGTCGAGCCAGCGCCCGGCAAGGAGCAGATCGACACCACCTCAATCGACCTGCATATGGGCGAGCCGTTGTGGATCTGGAATCCTGCACTGACCCGCCCCGATAGCGAGACGCTCAAAATCAATCTGGACGAATACAACTACCGGGAATTTTCGAAGCAACATCAGGTGGAGGTGGATAAGGAGCCGTCGGGCAGATATCTTTTGCAACCCAACCGGATTTATCTCGGCTCCACGTTTGAGAAGGTTCGCTTCCCGGCGGGATCCAAACTCGCAGGGCGGGTCGAGGGTAAAAGCAGTCTGGCGCGGCTGGGATTCTCGGTGCATATGACAGCGCCGATGATCCATTGCGGCACCGGCCTCGGGGTGATTACCCTGGAGATGTTCAACCACGGTCCGTTTGCTATTGAGGTGACGCCAGGCAAAACGCGTATCTGTCAGTTGATATTGGAAGAAGTGTCCCGCGAACCCAAGGAACGCACTGGCAGGAATTTTATTCGGCAGGAAGATGCCCAGGGGTAATCCGGGTTATTGCCGGCCTGCGTATAAAATAAAAGTGTTCAACAGGTCCGGATCGAACTGCCCCTTCAAACTTTCTTTCATAAACGTCAGGGCTTGTTTGGGCGTCATCACCTCGCCGTAGGACCGCTTTCGGGTTAGCGCGTTGAAGACATCTGCGATTTTGCAAATGCGCGCGGCGAGGTTGATACCCTTCCCCACAATCTTCAAGGGGTAACCGGATCCGTCAAAGCTCTCGTGGTGTTCGCCCGCCATGTGTAGCACGGTTTTGGAATAACGCCTCAGTTCCTTTAAGGTTTTTTTGCCGAAGGCGGGGTGCCGCCGGATGGTCTGTTGGTTTTCTTCCGTTAACTCGCTTCCCATTGACATCACTTCCCTGGGGATGAATTTTTTGCCGATATCCGCCAGCATGCCGCCTCGGCAGATTTCTGCACGGTCTTTGCGGTCCATTCCCAGTTCCCGGGCCAGACACAGGCAGTACATTCCTACGTTGACACAATGCGCATGGATCGAATTCTCTTTCTGGGTGATAGCGAACAACTCGTAGAATAACACGTTTTCCGGATCCAGAGATTCCGCCAGTACCTCGGGAATTTCATCCAGCAGTTCTAGAAACGAATCAGAGGCGGAGATTTCCAGATAATCCTGGAGAATGCGCGTGGCCACGGGATACACCATTCGAAAGACTTCCCACGCGGAAAGGTTTCCCTGCGCCAGTTCCAACAGCAGCTGTTTTAAAATATTGAACTGATAATATTTATAGAGGTCAGTTTCCTTGATATAAAAAACTTCGGTTTGCTTTTCCTTAAAGATGGTATCCAGGCGGGAATAATTCTTGGGATCGAATTCAGCGAATTTGATAAATTTTTTCTCTTCATCGGTGGAAACTTTATAGAAGATGTCAAAGCTTTCCTTCCACTCTTTTTCGAAAAAAGTTCGCGTAATTTGTTTGAATTCCGTTTCTTCAATATCAGCCATAAACTTTCCCTGTTTCATTTTCCAAGCAATAATTAAATTTTAAACTTTTATGGTCACTCTGTACATAATAGACTGATTTTCGAGCCTTAAATTTTCGTGGGTGGGTCGTCCTCCAGCCGGACAGTAGGAATTTTTGCACTCCGGATCGCCTTTTGATTGAGGATGGGTTACAATCCGGATTCCTGGCGGTGCCACCGCCCGTGGCTCGAATATCCAATTTCCGAAGGGTAAACGGTATGTATAAAGTGGTGCTGATGCGGCATGGACAAAGTATCTGGAATCTCGAAAACCGTTTCACCGGCTGGATGGATGTCGATTTAACCGTTCAGGGCCGCAGCGAAGCGCAGGAGGGCGCAAAAGCGATCTTGGACGCAGGGCTGACCTTTGACGTGGCCTACACCTCGGTGCTCAAGCGTGCTATCAGGACGTTATGGATTACGCTCGACGCAATGGATTTGATGTGGATACCAGTGCACCGCTCGTGGCGGTTGAACGAGCGGCATTACGGCAATCTGCAGGGATTGAACAAAACGGAAACCGCGGAACAGCATGGCGCGGACCAGGTGAAGATCTGGCGGCGCAGTTACGATATTCCTCCGCCTCCCCTGCCCGCTGGCGACGACCGCCTGCCTCACAACGACCCGCGTTACGCGGACGTTGATCCAAAAAAACTGCCGCACACGGAGTCGCTCAAGGAAACCGTCGCGCGATTTCTGCCCTATTGGTTCGACGAGATTGTACCCGCCATCAAGTCCGGTAAAAAGGTTTTGATCTGCGCCCATGGCAACAGCCTGCGCGCCCTGGTCATGCATCTGGACAACATCAGCCAACAGGACATCACCGAACTGAACATCCCCACCGGCATTCCGCTCGTCTACGAATTGGATCAGGACCTGAAACCCACGAAACATTATTATCTGGGCGACCCCGAAGCGGCGAAAAAAGCCGCGCAAGCCGTCGCCCAACAAGCCCAGGGCAAATAAATTTTAAAATATAAGTAAGATGCGTGAGTTTATTGAATCATTTCCCGCGCGTGTTTGAGGGTGGTTTCGGTAATCTTTGCGCCGCCGGACATGCGGGCGATTTCTTCCACGCGGTGTTCGTAATCCAACTCGATGATGGTGGACCGGGTGCGTTTGCCCGATACCGTTTTGTGCACCCGGTAATGCGAATCCGCCATGCCCGCGATTTGCGGCAGGTGGGTGATGGAGAAAATCTGTTTCTGTTTCGAAATTTTTTTCAGCTTGGCGCCGACCTTTTCCGCCACCCCGCCGCTGATGCCGCTGTCCACTTCATCGAACACCATAACGGGTACCGGGTCCTGTTCGTTTAGAATGGATTTGAGCGCTAACATCACCCGCGAGATTTCACCGCCGGAAGCGATTTTCGCCAGCGGGCGCAAATCTTCTCCCGGATTGGGGGAAAACAGAAACTCGATTTCGCCGATGCCGTTGGCATGGGTTCGCGTCTTCTTGTTTTTATAAGTGGTGAAACCTTCCGCGTCCGGCTCGTACAGAAAGCGCACCCCAAACTGCACGTGCTTCATACTCAAGTCCCGGAGCTCCTTCTCCGCATCTTTCTTCAGTTTGTCCGCGGCCTGTTCCCGTTGCTTCGCCAGCTCGACGGCGAGTCCGGCTAATTCCTTCTGCTGAGTTTGTATTTCCGCTTTCAACGCGTCCATGTATTCCTCACCCATGGACAGCGCTCCCAATTCACTGCAGATGGACTCCCGGTATTCGAGGATAGTGGCGATGTCGTTGCCGTACTTGCGCTTCAGCCCGTTGATTTCCGCTAGAAGGTCCTCGATTTCTTCCAGCCGCGCCGGCTTAAACTCGATCGTCTTCTGATAATAGCGCAATTCCTCAGCAAGCTCTTGCGCTTCCAGGTAGGCGGTTTGCCCGCGCTGGGCCTGGGTTTTCAGAGCAGGATCGATTTCCGGCAGGCCTTGCAGTTCGCGGTCCACCCGCCCCAACAACTCCAGCGCCGATCCTTCGGCATCTACCAGCAAGTCCAGCGCGTTTTGCACCGACTGATGCAGTTTTTCGGCATGGTTCAATTTGTTTTTTTCGTTTTTCAATTCGTCGTCTTCGCCGACAGATAAACCGGCCTTGTCGATTTCGCCGATCTGAAAATTGAGCAGGTCCTGCCTCTGCAGGCGTTCGCCCTGATGGGTCTGCATCTGTCGGAGTGTTTGAATTTTTTTCTGGTAAGCGGCGTAGTGTTCCGCGAACGCGTCGCGCTCGGCCAGAAGTGTTCCGTGATGATCCAGAAGATCGACATGCGTTTCCGGGTGAAGCAGGGATTGATGATCGTGTTGGCCGTGGATGTCGATCAACCGATCGCCGATTTTGGACAGGGCGGCGACGGTGAGGTTGCTGTTGTTGAGGTACGTCCGGTTTTTGTCGTTGTTGGAAATAATGCGCTTGATGATCACCTGCCCGTTTTCCACTTCGATACCGAGATCGGCGATCATCGCCAGGGTCTTGGGATTATTGAGGGTGAGGCAGGCTTCGACGGTGGCGTTGGACGCGCCGGAGCGGATGGTGTCAGTATCCGCGCGGCCGCCCAAAATGAGGTTGAGCGCATCGATGATAATGGATTTACCCGCGCCGGTTTCACCGGTCAATACGTTGAGGCCGGCATGAAATTCGATGGCCAGGTTTTCGATGATGGCGAAATTGGTGATGCGGATTTCCTGAAGCATGGGGCCTCAGTGCAGGTTACGTTCGATGTCTTTCATCAATGCTTGAAACTCTTTCCTATGGGTCTTGCTGTCCGGGTCGTCGTTCGGTTGTGACGCAATCTTCATCGCTCGTTGAAGTTCGGTCCGGGCCAAATGGTATTGACGATTTTCAAAATACGATTCGGCGAGAAAATAGTGATTTTCCCAATACTGGGGTCCATAATCCACGGCTTTCAATAAATGGTCAATGGATTTTTTGATGTCACCGCCGAGAACCCCCGGTAATTTGAAATAAAGCCGGCCCAGCGCGCGGTGCGGTCCGCCCCGGTCAATCGCCGGATTTATTTTAACCGCAGTTTCCATATTTTCACGGAACGGTCCGATGATTTTCAGACTACTCCAAATCCCTTTCAGTTCTCCCAACCGCCCGAGGCACAATCCTTTGAAAAAATAAGCGGGCCCGGCTTCGGGATCGCGGAGAATAGCTCTCTGTGAATGGTCGATACAGGAATTCAGATATTGCACCTGCTGGTCGGGCAACATTCGTGCCAGTTTGTAATGGATATTCGCCATTTCACAATGATCGCCGCTGGCTCCCGACGAAGAAAGAAGAAACTCATCCTTCAAATGGGCTTTCCTTAGCTTCATGGATTCCAGGGAGGGCTCACCCGTATATAATTGGCACGACGGGGGAATGTTTTCCTTGGCGGCGGCGGGCATGGCAACGCCCAGGATCAGAATCGCCACTCCGGCCATCCATGGGTGTCTGCATCCAAGTTTTGGAGTCGTCCTGTTCATGATTTAAGTTATACTGGAAGACCTGCAACATCCGAGGGAGCTGGAGGCGCAACTGTCTTTAACTCGTCAATGTATCATATCTTCAGTCATGAAACTTCTCAAAATCTTACACCTATTTGCTGTTTTTATTCTACTTGGGCTAACCGGACCCGCCGCGGATTCCACCCTTGCGGACGCCCCGAAAGCCACCATTCAGCAACTGCTGAAGTCTATCCAACAGATGCATGACAAGAAGCCCCTGACGCCAGAACAACAACAGGCCAATGATAAGATTTCACGCCAGGCGCTGGCACATTTGGATGTGCGCCAGGTCAGTCAAAAAACCCTGGGAAAGTATTGGAAAGCACGAAGCACAAAAGAACAGGATGAGTTTGTGCAATTGCTGGGAGACATTTTTCGGTATGTGGCCTTTCCCAACTCATCCAAATTCTTTGGCGAGATGAGCATTAGTTACGCCCCCACAGAGAGGGATGGGGCCAGCGCCACCGTTCCACTCACCGTACAGCATCTGGAGGAGGGAGAAGTGGGGATCGATTTTGTGCTGGAGCAAAATTCCGCCCGCTGGCGGGTGGTGGATGTCATCCTCGATGGGGTGAGCATGCGCAACAACCTGCGCACCCAGTTTTACAAGGTAATCAAGAAAAACGACTATTCCGAACTGTTCCGGCGCATGCAGAAGAAACTGAAC
>JAUVMD010000210.1 GCA_030600405.1 Nitrospirota bacterium | reverse complement strand
TCCTGAAGGAAACCCGATTTTTTGGGTATATTTTCCGTTCCACAGGCCAAGACTCCGCAAAAAATTAAAACAATCAAAATCCAAGATCTTTTCATTAATTTCTCCATATTTCCCTCTTCGCCAAAACCACTTTTTTAAGCTTATTAATAGCCTGATTTTTCAAGAGCATAGAAAAGATGCTGAAATTTAACTCTGCGATCGAACCCTGCCTTGAGTAACAACTAATTTGGCATTGAAATATATCAGACCTCTCACTTTAAGCGAACGTGAGTTAGTTCCTTATATGTATCACAATTAGTCCAGGAAATTATATTCCGTTGACCCTCCCAATGAATTTTATACCTCTTTTGGGGGGATTTGCCGTGTTTTACGAGTAAATGCCCCCTATACATTTTCCCGGGCGTGCCTGCGCTTCGTGTTTGATGTCGGACCGTCCAGCCTAGGTCATCGGCGCTACGACCAGGGTGGAAAAAGTGAAAACGATAAAGTCGCCCATGATGGCTACGGCCAGGGGATCCTAAAACAGCCCGCTGACGCCCAGGCAGCATTCCGGATTCTCACCCACTTCTGATAAAAATCATCGCATCTTTTGTCTCAAAACCTATAATAGAGATAGGGGAAAAATGATCGGATATCAACCGAGGTCTTTCAGGTCTCAATTATTTGGAGAAAGAAATGAGTGGAAAGTTGACGGTTCAGTTTATCAATGGAAAAGAAAAAAGTTTTGAATTTGACCCTCAAGAACAATTTGCTCAAGGTGCCGCCACCAAATTAAAAGAAATGATCACCTCGAACGCCCTTATCATACAATTGGAGGATGAATTTGAAATCATCCCCTTTGCCAATATCCAAACTGTCCTGGTCATACCCGCCAATCCTGAGTTGCTTAAGAAAATAAAAATTTCCGGAGCTGTGGTTGTCACAAACAGGTGTTGATTTTGTTGTCAGGGATCAATAGAATTACTGGAGCCAATTGCGGCAGTTGGATCAGGGCAAATAAAAACATGTTATAATTTACAAATGAATTCGTTAATCCCATCCATTGTAGGGCGATGAGAAAACCAGTCAGGATGAAATCCGATAAAAATCTTTTGATGGCCCTATCTATTTTGGCTTTAGGAATTCTCCTTGGGGGAGTTGCGGGTTGTGCCAAGGATAAGTACAAGGCATCAGGATTTTTAGATGATTATTCCAATTTAAAACCCCACCCGACCGATAAAGGCTTTTATTCATACGTAAATCCTAAAAAAGATTTGTCGAGCTATTCCCGGTTTTATGTTCAACATGTGGTGGTGGTCTATTCTGACGCGATGGTAAAAGGAGGTGCCGATCCTACTAAAATCAACGAATTGTCCGAATACCTGCGGAATCAGATAATTCGCGCTTTGGAGGATAAATATATTTTGACAGGATTTGGCCAGAGACAACCCGGTACCCTGGCCATTGGAATTGCCATAACAGATTTAAAACCGAAGGAGAAAAACAGCGGTGGTGCTTCAATGGAATATAAACTGGTCGATTATTCCACAAATGAAATTGTTGCGGCGGGGGTCATTGCCCAGACCCTTTCCGGAGACTCCGGTCAATCTCAATGGACGCCCACTCGAACCCTGTTTGATCAATGGGCGGCGCGATTGAGAGCCCGCCTCGATGAAATACATACCCAGCCGAAGCCGTAACTGGTTCAATATAATTTTTAAAGGGTTTAAATCATTATTTTGGTCCTAGACCATATCAAAAATCAGGATTTCAGAATCCATGCTATCTTTATGTTCCAGTTCTCCTGCAATTTCGAATCAAAATAGTCACCAAAAGAAAATGAATGTTTTCCGTCCAACCATCCGGTTTGAGTTCCCCCTCGGTCTTCGCTTGGTCTCCGAATGATCATTCCAACCTCCTAAAAATTTGTTTAAGCCGGTGGGTCCGGCTACTATCGCTCATTCCACCTCGGCTCCGGGGGGATATTTCAGCCAAGGATATCCGTCCTTAGCCAACCTGTAGCCGAAGTCGAACAGCTTGCCCATGTATTCCTTGTCGAACGGTTCCTTGGATTTCTCCTTAAAATCGTCCGGGATGTATGCGAGGTGATAGGACAAGCCATCCCGTTTAGTCTGATAATACATACGATATATGTCGCCTATTCCCTGGGTCCTGATCAGCGAGTCGATGGTCCGTCCCGCGATATTGGTGATCCCGGGCTCGACCTCCGAATATTTAGGATCGATGGGAGAATTGCGGATCAGATAGATATTCGGGGGGCTTTTCACTTCCAATTTGTTTAGGGCGCGGCCAAAATCGAGACCTACGGGGTACATAAAAATTTGCGTGGAGCCGCCGCCGTCCACATGGAGCTCGTCATAAACCTGGCCGTTGGCTTCGACTTCGACCAGGACGGGTGGAAAGGCGACCGGGATGGAAGCCGAGGCCAGCAGCAAATCGCGGATCAAGTCCAGGGCCTTGGGATGACCGCTGGCGGCGATGCGCCCGATACTCCAAATAACGGGTCGACCGGCATCGAGGTTGGTCGTTCCAATATCCAATTGCCGTCCCTTTCGATATTCTTCAGCGATGGCCTCCATAATTTTGGGGGTAATGTATTTCTTGAGCAGTTTTTGCAACGGTTTTGTGTTTGCCAGGGCGTCGCTTTGGAGGCCATAGAAGCCTGACCAAAAGCCCCGCTCAGTGAGAATGTCTTCGGTGCTGATTCCCGTGTAGAGTTCCTTGAGCGTCGCATCATAGTCCGATCCGAGAAACGCGAAGGGTGCGATGAGTGCCCCGGTACTGATACCCGTCACCGCAGAGAAATCGGGTCGTGTCCCCGTCTCCGTCCAACCGAGCAGCAAGCCGGCGGTAAAGGCCCCATTCGATCCGCCGCCGGAGATCGCCAAATAATTATGATCCTTCCCGTAAACTGCAGGATACCTGGTCTGTAACTGCTCTCGGGACAACGCGAACCATTCATCTGTCCAGGAAAACGGCTCGTCACCCCATGCCCGCGCCCTTGGTATGCCAGCTATCTCTGCATTATTGCTCAGCCCTTCGGGCAAGGGTGCGCGCTTTGGAATGGTGCCACATCCCGTCACGAGCGCGACGCACATGATGGTCAACAACAAGGTGCATCCGCGAATCCACCGGGGAACCACCGTCCTCACACCAATTTGAGTTCTTGTCATCCAATTCTCCTGAGCCTGATTTGACTAGCCTCTGAATAATATATGCTTGAACTTCATTTTTATAGTGGAAAAAGAGCTAATCTGGCAATGCGCTTCCTACCGCGTGCCCCTTGGCACGGATTAACCGATAAGTAACCTATTGATTTCACGTTGGTTATTGAAACCTTGACAGAATAATTAAAATAATACAGTATTAACTTTCCGAAAGCCTTTTATTTGAAATTCTTCAATCAACTAAGCCGCTTTTTCAGGCGTAGGTAGACGTAAATGATGTTCCTCAACAAACTAACCCTACGGCGAGTCTTCACCCTGTTCATCGTACTCTTCAGCCTGTTGGGTTCGGCCTGTACCTCGTTCGGACCTTCGAGGCTTGTCTCGAGTGATACAGCCTACAACAACGGGGTCCAGCTCACGATCACGCGCGAGGTCCTCATCAATATCGTGCGGTCGCGTTACTCAGACCCGATGCAGTTCATTTCGATCAGCGCGATCAATGCCCAGTGGTCAGTGAGCGTAGATGCGTCGGCAGGCGTTGGCGGCCTCGGTCAGTCGGGAACCGCGGGTGATGCCGGGGCTTCGGTGGGCTACAGTGACTCTCCCACAATCACGTATGTGCCACTGTCCGACGCGGCGTTTTACAAGGCCCTTTACTCCCCATTCGATGTCAGTGAGACCATCGGATTCGGGCTGGCATATCGCTTCGCACAGTTGGATCTGCGCTGGGAAACCCTGAGCCTTCTGTTCTCGTTTTCCAAGATCAATGACGCATATGATTTCGTGGGCGGACAGTACAATAAACTCTATACCCAACGAGTCGACGCGATCGTTCGCCTCATTGAACTGGGGGCGTCATACGAGCAGGTCCCAGAATGGGATTTCAAC
>JAUVMD010000292.1 GCA_030600405.1 Nitrospirota bacterium | reverse complement strand
GACGGGAAGAACCGTATTGGGGTGGTTTTTCCGATGATGCCCAGGATGTTGAGTCTCCCGAATCACCGCTCGGATTCTTTACCGCCTTACCGGAGGAGATCCAACTTTTTACTTGCGAAGTCGACTTGGAAACCCTATACGGATGCTGGTCCAGATATTCATGGGCTCGCACTGCGTTTAATCCATCTGGAAAACGGTTGATGAAATCCCGGTAGGCGGCTGAGTTATTGGCTTTGATCACCTGCAGAAAAATCTGGTCCTCCACCTGTTCCTGCTTGAAAAGGATCGCCTGTTTTTCCTCGGGCTCGACAATCTGCTCCAACCGGGCAAGGATTTCCAGCGTCTTAAAATAATCCCGGTTTTCGTGGAGCATGCTGGCCTTGAACCGCAGGGCACGGGCCAGGTTTTCTCGGATTCTCTCGTCAACCGGCTCCAACCGATAGGCGATCTCGAACTGCTGCAGGGCTTGTGACAACATATCCTGGGTGTAATAAACCAACCCCAGGTTATTATGCCCTTCAAAAGAGTCGGGATACTTGGATAGGAAAGACTCCCATAACTTGATCGCAGATTCATACTGCCCCTCGTTCTGAGCCTTTAAAGCCTGTGAAAACAATTTCTTACCAGATTCGAGCGCAACGGTTTGAGGTGCTTCAATTTGTTGAGCGGTCTGCTGAGCTTGCGGCTTACTCCCGTCGGAGGCGCAACCCGAAAAAGCCAGCGCCAGCACCCCCAGTAGAGCGATAAGATGTTTACTCTCAAATGGTTTCATATGATTAGGATAACTGATTTTATTTCAAGGTCAATATCTCTTGACTTGTTTTTTAATTCAAGTAACCTGACCTCTGAAAATTGAGTGGGAACTAGGGGTGTTACTTCGAACTGAGAGTCCAATCAGGACAACCCTTTGAACCTGATCTGGTTAATACCAGCGAAGGGAAGTTAATTTATAATAATTCTTTATAAATCGGCTGCAGTCCTTTCCTGGATTGGGCCTTTTTTATTTGGAATCAGTCACCTCCCAACTCCGGATCAATATGCAACTCGTCATCAACGGTCAAGAGAAGGATCTGCAATCCAGCGCAACCATCACTCTAATGCTGAAGGAACTGGATATCACAGGCTCCCATATTGCCGTAGCTCTCAATTTCCAGGTGGTACCCCGTTCCAATTACGACCAGACTCCGCTCCATGAGGGAGACAAGGTGGAAATCGTGCATGCCGTCGGGGGCGGCTGATCGTTTAATTTGCATAACCCGTCTCCTCAGGGCAGAGAGCGGTTTAATTTTTATTTGAGGCAGGATATGGAAACCGCAGTAAAAACTGAAAGTAACCTGAAAATCGCCGATAAGGTGTTCAGCTCCCGGCTGATTGTCGGCACGGGCAAATACGCTTCGTTCGAACAAAACCGCCAGGCCCTGGAAATTTCCGGCGCGGAAATGATCACCGTGGCCGTCCGCCGGATCGAACTCGACAAAACCAAAGAATCGATCCTCAACTATATCGATCCCGAAAAATACACGCTGCTGCCCAATACCGCCGGGTGCTACAGCGTCAAGGAAACGGTGATGACTGCAGAACTGGCGCGCGAGGCGGGCCTCGGCAACTTCGTCAAGGTCGAAGTCATCGGTGACGAAAAAACCCTGTTCCCGGATAACGAAGCCACGCTGGAAGCCTCCAAACTACTCGTCAAAGACGGTTTTCACGTTCTTCCGTATTGTTCCGATGACGTAGTGCTGTGCAAAAAACTAGAGGACATTGGCTGCTCTGCCGTCATGCCGCTGGCCGCACCCATCGGGTCCGGGCTTGGCATCCGCAACCCGTACAACATCAAACTGATTCTGGAAGCGGTCAACGTCCCGGTCATCATCGACGCCGGGGTGGGTACCGCCTCCGACGCAAGCCGCGCCATGGAGCTGGGCGTCGGCGGCCTGCTGATGAACACCGCCATAGCCGGGGCGAAGGATCCCCTGAAAATGGCGCAGGCCATGAAACTGGCGGTGCTAAGCGGGCGGCTGGCTTATGAAGCGGGACGGATTCCCAGAAAACTGTACGCCACCGCCAGCAGTCCCATCGACGGCCTCATTGATATTTAAATCGCATACGAGATGGGTTAGCCCCATGACCGATACCGTACTGGAAATGACATCCAATTCATCTACCGCCCATAACCAGGAACGCCTCGATGCGCTCCGGCTGTACCTGATCACCGACCGGACGCTTCTGCCGGAAGATCAATTTCTGGCGGGCATTGAGACGGCACTCAAGGGTGGAGTGCGGGCCCTGCAACTGCGTGAAAAAAATCTACCGGAAAATGAATTACGCTCTCTGGCAAAGGACGTTTTGAAACTTACGCAGAAATATAGTGCGCTGTTGTTCATCAATCACCGCTCCGAGCTGGCACACGACATAGGCGCCGACGGCGTGCATCTGACGGAGTCCAGCCCGGCGGTGAGAAAAATACATAAACAGTTTCCTGATTTATTGATTGGCAAGTCGACACACTCGTTGCAGGGCGCCATGCGCGCGCAACATCAAGGGGCGGATTTCGTCACCTTCAGCCCGGTGTATGACACGCCTTCCAAACAGCCATACGGTTCTCCCCAAGGTCTCGAAAAATTGAAACAGGTCTGCGCCGGTCTGGATATTCCTGTGCTGGCATTGGGAGGAATCAATCTATCCCGCATCACATCCGTCCGGAAACACGGCGCCTTTGGGGTCGCCCTGATCCGGGGGATTTGGAATAGTCCTGATATCGAACATAAAGCTTTGCAATATATAAATGCTCTAACAGGAGAAATTAAATGAATATGCCCAAGCACCCTTCGGGGTCGTCTAGTGAACATACAATCGAACTGTCGCGCAATCCGATTTCTCCCAACTCGAAGAAAATCTACCTGGAGGGAGAGATACATCCGGATATACGGGTGCCGTTTCGTGAAATCAAACTGG
>JAUVMD010000334.1 GCA_030600405.1 Nitrospirota bacterium | reverse complement strand
CAACTGGTACAGGCCGACGCCTCCACCCAACCCGGCATCCGCCTCCGCAAAAACTGCGCCCTGCTGGTCGAGGACGGGCACGTCCTCAATATCCTGAAAGACTCGGACATCAAAACCACGAAAAGCTATGCCAAGGTTATCGATTGCCAAGGCCGGGCCGTGGTGCCGGGCTTCGTCGATTGCCACACGCACCTCATCTACGCCGGCGAGCGCAAGGATGAAATGGTCAACCGCATGCGCGGCGTTACTTACATGGAAATCCTCGAAAACGGCGGCGGCATTCTGAGCACCGTGCAGGCCACGAGCCGCGCTTCGGAAAAAGAATTGTTCGACATCGCTAAAAAACGTATGAAGCGCATGATGGCCCTCGGCACCACGGCGTTCGAAATCAAATCAGGCTATGGACTCACTTTAAAATCCGAAATGAAAATGCTGACGGTCGGCAGGAAACTGCGCACCACTCTCAAGGTGCCGGTCACCCTCACCTACCTCGGCGCGCACACCGTGCCGACAGGCGAGGACCGGGAAGAATATCTGGAGGAGATTATTGATAACCTGCCGCGGTTTAGGGGCCTGGCGGACGGCGTCGACATCTTCTGCGAAAAAGACGTGTTCACTGTCGCGGACCTCAGACGTCTGTTCCTGCAGGCGAAACTGCTGGGATTCGACCTGCGTGCCCACGTCGAGGAGTTTTCGCATCAGGGCGGGTGCACCGAAGCAGCCAAGCTGGGGGCGCTCTCGTGCGACCATCTCGAACACGCCACCCCGAATGATATCCAGGCCATGCGCACGGCGAGCACCACGGCGGTACTCATGCCAGGCGTCACGCTGTTCCTCGACGGGGAGAAACACCCGCTTGTCCATTCCATGCTCGATGCCGGCCTGACCTTGGCGCTGGCGACCGACTGCAATCCCGGAAGCTCCCCTACCTATAATATGCAAACCGTGTTGACCCTGGCGGCATCCATGTACCGCCTCACTCCCGAGCAGGCGCTGGCGGCGGGAACTTATGGTTCCGCGAAAGCGTTGGGGGCGGAAAAAAATTACGGCGGCCTGCTCCCCAAACAACGCGCCGATTTTAACGTTCTTAAGACGAACGACTACCGCGATATGTTTTATTACTTCGGCGAGAATTTCGTCGACGCCACCTACATCGCCGGCAAGAAATTCAAGGCTCCCAAAGACCCGGCCACCGTATAAATACCGGTATAAAGAGCAGGGAACGAGTTTTATTTTTTATGCTCAGGGCCGAGGGGGCGGAACTGGAAGATCAACAAGGGCAGAAGGAATAAATTACCGAGGAGGGCGAGGATCATCGCCAGACCCGTGAGCAGGCCGAAGTAAATGGTTGGAATGAAATTCGACAGGGTCAGGATGGAAAATCCGACGGTTACGGTAATCGACGTGTAGTAAATGGCGCGGCCGATACTGCCGTGGCAACGGATCAGGCTGTCCTGATAGTTGGCCTCCAGCTCAAACTCGCGCTGGTAGCGGTGGATGTAATGGATGGTGTCGTCGACGCCGATACCGATAGTAATCGCGGCGATGGTGATGGTCATCATGTCCAGCGGAATGTTCATCCACCCCATGAAGCCCAGAATAAAGATCGCCGAGAACATATTGGGGATGATCGCCAGTACCGCCAGAAACACCCGCCGGAACAGTATCATGAACATTATTAAGATGGCCACGAACACCAGGCCGAGTGTCTGTATCTGCGAGGTGTACAAACTCTGGAGCATGTTGTTGAACATCACCGCCATGCCGGTAATGCGAATGCGGTCTTCGGCGATGCCCATGTTATCGACCAAATGTGTCTTGATCTTTTGGATCAACTCGCCGCGATTGAGTCGCGGGTCGGTCTCCTCGATGCGCAGGGTGATGCGCACCTCGTTGGCGTCCTTCGACAGGTACGGATCGAGAAAACTCTTTCTTGCGTTTTCCGGGAGCACTTTACGATAGACGGCGAGGTCGTAATCCTCCGGAATTTTGTCCCCGTTCAGGAACCGGACGATTTTGAGCGTCGTGCCCATGGACAGGACCTTGCCGATTTCCGGCAGGCTTTCTAGGTAATCATGGGCCTTTTCCACCTCCAACAGTTTGTTTGGATGGAACCAGTAATTTTCCTCCTGTTTGTCCTCATGCTCTGCAAAGGGGTCATCGCCCTCGAAGAACTCATCCTTTTCCTTTTCCAGCATCTTCAGGTAATCGTAAAAATTCTGATCGGCGTCGATGAGAATTTCCAACGTCGTGGTGCCTCCCAGTTGGGTGTCGATGACGCTCATGCCGCGGTAGATTTCCGTAGTGTCCTTGAAATAATCGATGAAGCGGTTGTCCACGCCCACCTTGGTCAACCCGACACCGCTGGCCACTGCCAGCACAGCAAACAGGGCGAGGATTTTATTTTTGTGGTGGAGCGCGATGAGGGCGATGCCGTGGGTCATCCGCTTGGTGATATTGTGCTCGGAAACCGAAGCCTTCGGAGACATCATATTCAAGAACGAAGGAAAGAAGATGAAAGAGATCACAAACGCCAGAGAAATACCGAGGGTCATGATCCATCCGAAATCGATCACCGGGCGGATATCGCTGACCACCAACGAGCAAAATGCCACGATGGT
>JAUVMD010000217.1 GCA_030600405.1 Nitrospirota bacterium | reverse complement strand
CTGGAAGAAAATTTTTTGTGCGTGGATTTGCACGGCCCGGATCAGAACATTCGAATCGCCCGGCGATTCCCTCTGGACTTGGAAGCCACTCATCCGGCATCCCTGTTTAACGGATTCAAAAAAACCAAACACGCGGATATCAAGGTGATCACCTGTGAAGATGAGGGAGTGGCGGAAAAAATTTTCATGGATGAAGAATACGCGGAAGGCAATATTCAAAGTATGAGCCGCGACACGTTTTGGCAACTGGCCGGACTTTCCGGTTAGGGATTTTATTTTGAAGAAACCGTGCGCACCAGGCGCACCGCTATATTGTCCCGGCTTTCTTTATCCATAAACTCAGTGGATCCATCTTGGAGATTAACCACGAGCGCTTGGTTCTCATCGTTTTTCCCGCTAGTCCAGATGTGACGGGCGCATTTGGCGACAAAGAGGGGATGAATATGGACGTGTTCCCCTTCCCAGTCCAGTTGATTCAAGTCCTTATTGAATAAATCCAATGTTTCTTCCTGGGTCGGCAAACGCCAGTCGTCATGTCCGCCGGCATATACACTGATCATGGTGCCGCAGTAAGATTCCGCCTCCTGAAAATTTACCCAGCGGCCGAGGTCGCCGTAGGAGTCCTTGGGCAGCCATTCCAGGTTCCTTTTTTTATCCGAAATCACTCCGTTCGGATTGTCCGCAAAATTATCAAAAGCTTCCATAATGGTTTTCCGCCCGGTAGACGAGTTAAAAAGTTAAGGGCGAAGCTTATCATTTTCCAATTTCCGCATCAACGTATTTCCGGAATTTCCGGCGCAGAGCCTGGGTCAGAGGACCGGGCCGGCCGCAACCGACGGTTTCCCCGTTGACGCGGGTGGCGGGAAGAATTTCCCACCCGGTATTGGTCAGAAATACTTCATCGGCCTCTAAAACCTCCTCAGGAGCAATGGCTTTTTCCTTACAAACGGTGCTGGCTTGGGAAGCAAGTTCCAGAACCACCTGCCGGGTGACGCCCGCTAGAACGTAGCCATTGACCGCAGGTGTGGATAATACGCCTTTCTTCACTATGAATATATTGGATATGGTGCCGTCACAGACTTCGCCTTGTTCATTGATCATGATTCCATCCACCGAATTTTGATCCTCCGCCTGCTTCCGTGCCAGAATCTGGCTTAAATAGTTGGCCGATTTGACCTGTTCCTGCAAGTCCCCCAGTTTGGCGGCGGAATTGGGAATGAACGAAATCGGGACACCGTTTTGATACCATTCGTCCGAAGGGCTACAGTAGGGCCGCACATAGACGGACAGGGTAGGAGAGGTGTTGGCCTGCCACAATTTCCCCAAAACGCCTTCCCCCCGGGTCACGGTCATACGAAGGACCGCTTCCGCTCCTTGATTCCTGTCAAATGTTTTATAAAGAATTTCTTGGAGGCGTTCGCGCGATTCGGGAAGCTTTAGAAAAATGCGGTGAGCGCCACGCTCCAACCGGTCGAGGTGCAGGTCGAGGCGGAATATTTTCCCAGAATAAGCCCGCATGGTTTCAAACAGGGCATCGCCATAACAGAACCCGCGGTCCAGGATGGAGACTTTAGCCTGCGACAAGGGAACAAATTTTCCGTTCAAATAAACGATGGGCTCCATCAGGAATCCTGCTTTCCTGTCAGTACATCGATCATGGCGGCGGCCTTGTCTAGAGTTTCCTGATACTCCTTTTCCGGAACAGAATCGGCAACAATGCCTGCACCCGCATGAAAATAAGCCTTGTCATCCTTTAATAATATAGTCCGGATGATAATATTGAAGTCCAAGGTGTCGGCAAATCCGATGTAACCGAAGCTTCCGGAATAAGGCCCCCGCGCCACGGGCTCCAGTTCATCGATGATTTCCATGCACCGGATTTTCGGGCAACCGGTGATGGTCCCACCCGGGAAAACGGCTTTTAATATTTCCTTAAAGGTGATGCCCGGTTTTAGGATTCCCCGGATATTGGAAACAATATGGCTGACATGGGAATATTGCTCGACAAACATTTGATCTGTCACTTGAACACTGCCGTATTCGCAAATCCGGCCCAAATCGTTGCGTTCCAAATCCACCAGCATCAGGTGTTCCGCCTGCTCTTTTTCATTGAGAAGCAGTTCAGTTGCCAGATGTTTATCCTCTTCAATATTTCGGCCACGCGGACGGGTGCCGGCGATGGGCCGCGTTTCCAAAATCCCCTTTTCGATTTTGACCAATCGCTCCGGTGATGAACTGACCAGTGTCAGGTCTCCCAATTTCATATATCCGGAAAAAGGAGAGGGATTGATTTGCCTGAGGTTTTCATAAAGGTCCAATGCGTTGCCTTTAAACGTAGTCTCGAACCGCTGAGACAGATTGGCTTGGTAGATGTCCCCCTCTTCGATATAGTGCTTCGCCCGTTCGACCATTTTCATATACTGTGCTTCGGAAGTATTGGAACGGAGTAAAGAACAATTTCCATTGGACGGAGCTGGCGGGGTTTGACTGACGGGGTCTGGTGAAGTATCCAAGATAGATTCCGCCTGTTTCCAATACCGCTCGATTTCGTTAGCAGTTTCACCATAATGTTTTTCGGGATCGTCCAAACATTTTGTCGAGATGATCATCTTTAAAATTTGAGTGGTGTGATCGTAAACCCACAACCGGTCCACCTGAAAAAAATGAAGAAAAGGGAGACCGAGATCGTCTTTGTTGCGAAGAGAAATGGCATCGAGCCATCGGGCCATTTCATAACCGATAGTGCCCACCCATCCTCCCCAGAAATGCGGCACATAATCGAAAAGGGCTCCTTGCGATACGAAATTGAGATGATCAAGAACTGATAAGGGAGATTCCTGCTTCACCTCGCGCGTTCCATTATTGGAAATGATGATCCGATCGTGGTTCGCCTGGAGAGTTTTGGAATTCGACTGACCCATCAGGGTATAACGAGCTGTAGCCTCCGGACCTTTTCCGCTTTCAAACAAAAATGCATTTGGAGCGCTTCCAACCATAAGACGGAAAAAATGAGGTGGATTAAATAGCGGAACAGTTTTTTCGCCAAGAATCGGAATTCTGTCAAAATTCTTCTTCAGGCCAATAAATCTTTCTCTGGTTGGATGTAAATTCATTGCTTCAACACAATTTTGATGGATGGGTGATCGATCATCGGGATTATAGCAAGTGGGAGGGGAGGGGGAAACTTATTCGTATCTCAGAGCGTCGATGGGATTGAGGTTGGAGGCTTTGGTCGCGGGATACAGGCCGAAAAAAATACCGATCCCCACGGAGAACCCGAACGCCAGCAGGACCGATTGCAGAGAAACGATCGTTTCCAGGCCACCCATTTGGGATGCGCCACGGGAGATAAGAACACCCAGCCCAATCCCCATACTTCCACCCAGAAAACTGATCAGGATCGACTCAATCAAAAATTGTTTGCGAATCTCCCGCTTCTTGGCGCCGATGGCGATGCGGATGCCGATTTCACGGGTGCGCTCAGTCACCGAAACCAGCATGATGTTCATAATGCCGATACCACCTACCAAAAGGGATATCGCGGCGATGCCGCCCAGTAGGAATTGAAAAGTCTCGGCGGCTTTTCCCCAACTGTTCAGCCACTCGGCAGAATTTTGAACGTAAAAATCGCTTTTCTCACCTTGCCGGAGGTTATGGAGTCGACGCAACAGCGTTTCAATATCCTGTTTGATCATTTCTATGTAGTCCATGTTTTTGACCTGAATGTCGATCGACTGTATATATTTCAATCCGAACAAACGCTTTTGAGCAGTGGTAATGGGAATGAAAATCTGGTCGTCCGGATCCCACCAAGTCAACGCTCCTTTGGCAACCGTGGTGCCGATCACAAGATAATTATCTCCATCCACCTTGAGGGTTTGTCCGACCGGATTGTCTCCGTCAAAAAGATTCTTTACGACCGTCGCACCCAAGACGCAGATTTTTCGCGCAGAACGAACTTCTTCCCG
>JAUVMD010000018.1 GCA_030600405.1 Nitrospirota bacterium | reverse complement strand
TGATCGCGCCCTGGTAAAAAATCGCCAGGTCTGAAGTGCCGCCGCCGATATCGATCAACGCCACGCCCAGCTCCTTCTCATCGCTGGAGAGCACGGCCTCGCTGGAAGCGAGTTGTTCCAGCACGATGTCTTGAACCCCCAACCCCGCCTTGTTGACGCACTTGACGATGTTCTGCGCCGAGGTGACGGCGGCGGTGACGATGTGCACTTTGGCTTCCAGCCGTATCCCCGCCATGCCGAGAGGTGTTTTGATGCCGTCCTGGTTGTCCACGATATATTCCTGCGGCAGGACGTGGATCACCTCACGGTCCAAGGGGATGGCGATGGCCTTGGCCGCTTCAATAACGCGGTCAATATCGTGGTGGTTGATTTCCTTGTGCTTCACCGCGATGATGCCGTGGCTGTTCATGCTCTTGATGTGGCCGCCTGCGATGCCCACGAAGACGGAATCGATTTCCGTTCCCGCCATCAACTCCGCTTCCTCGACCGCGCTCCGGATCGATTCGACCGTGCCGTCGATATTGACCACGACTCCCTTGCGCAAGCCGCGGGAGGGCGACTGGCCGAGACCGATGATTTCGATCTCGCCCTGGGGCGTGATCTCCGCGATAATGCAACAGATTTTAGTTGTGCCGATGTCCAGGCCGACAATGTAGTTTTGTTTTTTGGACATGTATGTCCCCTTTTCGAAAAACGGTTAAATCTTGTGTACGATCCCGCGCCGTGGTTCCATCCGGTTTTGCTTGACCACCACTTTGTCCTTGAAGGACAGGTCGATGTAATGAATCCCGGAGAGGTTGGAATCCATGGCGTCGAGTATTATTTTTAAATTTTCAAATCCTTCTTGAATCCGGTCCACCGCCAGATAGATATCGATCCCCCGGCTCCCGGTGGTGAATACCAGCTTGCGTGGACTGGACATATGAAATTTCTGAATGGGATCATTTTTAAATGCGCCCAGTTGATTCATGAAATGCATAGCCTGCAATCCCGGTACAATTCCCGCTACCGGGATTTCGTTGCCCAGCTCCACCCGGCGTACCTTTACTCCCGTGATCAGGGGAAGCCCGGGGTATTCTCTGTTGTCCGGAACGATCAATACTCCGTAGTGATCCATCAAATAGGTTTTGCCCAACTGGATACGTGCAAACGGAACGCGTTCCTGAACCTCGATACGAATTCCCCGGGGTAACCGTCGAACCGCGGAAACATTTTCAATCCATGGGTTTGCCTTGAACCGCTCGGTGATGGACTGCAGATCGAGCTGGAAAATGTTTTGACCCATCAGCGGCTGGGCCATGCCTTCCAGGGTGGGCAGGCTGACCTTCTCGTTGCCGGAGAAATTGATTTGTGCCACAGCGAACTGCGGAGCGGTGGTGACAAACCGGTATCCATGAAGCGTCCCATAAACCATGATCATGACCAGGATCGCTTTGGCAACCACATCCAGCCAGGTTTTAGCCAGATCCCGGAAACCGGTCTGGCAGTATTTGGTTTTGGCTCCTTTCAGAGCTTTGCTCGGACGTTTGTGTTTTTTCCGCTGGCGCGTATGGACCTCTCCCCAGTTCAGGCGGGATCCTTTGGATTTGTTCAAGGTGTAATCCATCATCGTTCTCTAGTTTTTGTAATCCAACTGTGCGTTTTTCAAAATTTCGATCACCAAGTCGTCGAATTCCAGACCGGCCTGACGCGCCGCCATGGGAAGCAGGCTGGTCGGCGTCATACCCGGTATGGTGTTCATTTCGAGGACGTAAGGAGTGCTCTTGTCCAGAATCACATCCACGCGCGGGAACCCCCTGCCTTTGAGGGCCTTGAATACCCGGACTGATACCTCCTCGCACCGTTGTTTTTCTTTCGGGGTCAATTGTGCCGGGCACACATAGTCTGTTTTGCCCTCGGTGTATTTCGCTTCGTAATCATAAAAACCCGATTTGGGGACGATCTCCACGATCGGCATGGGTTGCGGTCCGTTCATGCCTACCGCCAGCAGTTTGCCTTCGATGAATTGTTCGATAAGGATTTCCTCCGAAACGTCGAATGCTTTGTCGAGTGCCGTTCCCCATTGGGATTCCGTGCGGACAATGCTGATGCCGATGCTTGATCCCTGGTCGGCCGGTTTCACCACCACCGGCAAATCCAATGTTCTTTTCACCCGGCCCCGATCTTCGACGGTGATCACCTGATATGGAGCCGTGGGAATGCCGCGTTCCATGAATATCTCCTTGGACACCACCTTGTTGTACGCGATGGCGCTTGCCAGAACACCCGAGCCGGTGTAAGGGATTTTGAGGTATTCCAGAACTCCCTGAATCGTGCCGTCTTCACCCCAGGTGCCATGCAATGCGATGCAGGCCAGATCGATCTTTCGCTCCGCCAGGGTGGCGCCGATGTTGTGGTCCACGTCGATCATTTCAGCATTCAATCCTTTGCTCTGGATGGCTTTGAAGATTTCCTTGCCGGAAGTCAACGAAACTTCCCGCTCCGGGGAAAGTCCCCCCATCAACACGCCGATGGTTTTTTGTTTCAACGACTTCAAAAGCTCGTCCTTGCATCAAATTTAACGGTCCGCCCCCGGTCCTTGGCCAAGGACCGGGGACAAAGGAAGGAGGGGTACCTTTGCTTACGGACCAAGTTCATCAAAATTTCCAATCAGGCGTTCTCCAATGCGCCCTTTACCGTTCACCGACGATAATCACTTCGGTTTCCAATTCCACACCGGTTTTTTCCAGGACCGTGGCCCGGATATGTTCGATGATTTCGATCACCTCCGAGGCCGTCGCGGCACCTTTATTGACGATGAAGTTGGCGTGCTTGATCGATACGCCGGCGTCACCGATACTGAATCCTTTCAATCCCGCTGCCTCGATGAGGCGGCCTGCGGCGTCGCCTTCTGGATTTTTAAACACCGAACCCGAGTTGGGCAGGGACAGCGGTTGTTTGTTTTTGCGGCGGACCAGATGGCTGTCGATGGTGTTTTGGATTTCCGTGTGCTCGCCTTTTTTCAATTCCAGTTCCGCTGACACGATGATGCCGCCTTTCGTGGGGAAGGTGGTTTTGCGGTACTCGAATTTCAGTTCCGATTTTTTCAGAGTTTCCAGATCCCCTTCCGCAGTGACGCGGGTGACGCTACGAATCACATCGCAGATTTCCGTGCCGTCGGCTCCGGCGTTCATAATTAGCGCGCCGCCGAGAGAACCGGGAATGCCCACCAGATTTTCCATCCCGGTCAGGGAATATTTCGCAAGATTTTTGACCAAATAAGACATCTTGGTGGCGGCGCCCGCAGTGACCACGGCACCTTCTTCGCCCTCTCGGTTTTTGAAAAACACGGGAGGCTCAATCGACTTGAAACGGTTTTTGATGGAGATGACGATGCCCCGGAAGCCTTTGTCGTTCATGATGAGGTTCGTGCCTTCTCCCAGGATGAATAACGGCATGTCTCCGTGATTTTTGAAAATAAGTTGCAGGTCCGACACGTCCTTAGGAATAATGAACAAATCCGCCGGACCTCCAACGCGGAGAGAGGTGTGATTGGCGATGGGTTCATCGTATCGGATTTCTCCCTTGATTCGGTTTAGCCAGTTTGTGGAAGGGCTCATAAAGGTTCTCTTGTGAATTGTTCTTCCGAGGATCGTTCGAGACGATCCGGTCAAGGTTGCCATAGGTAGGCTTTGTCCCTGATGCAGGTGAGCAAAGCGGATAAGTCGGGTTTTCCAAGGATTGTTCAGCATGAATTAACTATCCTTTCCAGATTTTCCCTCACGGAGCCGCTCGGGAATGTTGGCAAGCAGATCGCGCCCCAGTTCCCACACATTACCCGCGCCGAGTGTCATGAAGACATCGCCGGGTTCCAGAATCCGGGACAGGCGTTTCAAAGTTTCTTTAGGTGTTGCAACATGCTCGGCGTTTTTGTGTCCGAATTTCCGGACGCCGTCCACGATTCCCTGGGCGTTAACCCCTTTAATTGGTTCCTCGCCCGCTGGGAAAATATCGTTGATGATCAGAGTGTCCGAATCGTTAAACGCGGACCAGAAATGTTCCATCTGGGTCTGGGTCCGGGAATAGCGGTGCGGTTGAAACACCACCACCAGCCGCCGATCGGGCCATACGTCTTTGGCGGTTTTCAACGTCGCCTGGATTTCAACCGGGTGATGACCGTAGTCGTCGACCACCACCAGAGACTCGGTGTTGTGGTGGATTTCAAAACGCCGTTGAACACCCTTAAATTGTTTGAGTGACTGGGCGATGGTGTCAAACGTCAGATTGAGTTCCATGCCCACTGCCACTGCTGCCAGCGTGTTCAGCACGTTATGTTTGCCGGGAGCGACGGAGTGGATCGTTCCCAACTCATCGCCCAGATAAAACACGTCGAACTGCGTGTCCAATCCCTTCACTCGGATGTTGCGTGCCGTGTAATCCCCCTGGCTCACTAGCCCGTAAGTGATGAACCGTTTCTCCAGCTGGGGAATGAGCGATTGGATATTGGTTTCGTCCAGGCACAACACCGACGTGCCGTAGAAGGGGATGTTATTGAGGAATGTCAGAAACGCTTCCTTCATGTTGTCGAGTGTCTTGTAAAAGTCCATGTGTTCTTCGTCGAGGGTGGTGACAACCGCGATGGTCGGCGTCAGTTTTAAAAAGGAACCGTCGCTTTCATCCGCTTCCGCCACCAAAAATTCGCTCTGACCCATTTTGGCGTGGCTTCCCACACTTTTAAGCTTGCCGCCGATAACGACAGTGGGATCGAGGTTGCCACCCGCCAGCACGGTGGCGACCAGTGAGGTGGTCGTGGTTTTGCCGTGTGTGCCGGCGATGGCGATGCCCTGCTTCATCCTCATCAGTTCAGCCAGCATCTCGGCGCGCCGGATCACGGGAATGGTTTGCTTGCGGGCGGATTGCACTTCCACATTGTCCGGTTTGACGGCGGTGGAGGTCACCACCACCTGGCATCCGTCCACGTTTTTGGCGTGGTGTTCGTAGGCGATGCGGGCACCGATCTTTTCCAGATGCTCGGTTACGTTCGACCGAGACTTGTCCGACCCGGTGACTTCGTAGCCTTCATTGATCAGCACTTCAGCAATGCCGCTCATGCCGGAACCTCCGATACCGATAAAGTGAATCCGTTTGGTTTTGCCTAAAAACATACGACCTCATAATTCCCTGGGTCCTGCGTTGCTTCAATGAATCAATGGGGACCGTGCATGAGCTCCATGCACAATTGGCGGACACGCTCGGTGGCGTCGCGCCGTCCCATTTGAAAACTCTTGTTGCCCATCTCCCGCAATACTTCGGGATGTTCGATGCTGTCGAGAATGACCCGAGCCAACTGCTCGCCATTGACATCCTTATCGAGAATGACCCGTGCGGCGCCGTTGGATTCCAAGGCACGTGCGTTGTGTTCCTGATGATTGTGTGCCGCGAAAGGGAAGGGCACCAGCACCGAGGGAATTCCCAATGCTGTCACTTCTGCCAAAGTCGTCGCGCCCGAACGGCAGATGATCAGCGATGCCTTGCGGTATTGCTCCGCCATGTCGTAAATGAACGCCCGTGCGTCGGCGGAAAATCTTTTGTGTTCGTAATGCGCCCGTACTTCGGCTTCGTCGATTTCTCCCGTTTGGTGAATGAGGTGCAAACGATCCTTCACCGGTGCCAGCATATCCAGCGCGGCCAGCAGAGCGTGATTGATGGACTGCGCGCCCTGGCTTCCACCCAGCACCAACACCGTGAATTTTTCACCGGTGGGGACGTTGGCTTCTTTCGCTTCTGTAAATTCTTCGCGGATCATGTTTCCGGTTTCCACAACCTTGTGGGCGGGAAAGTATTTTTTGGACATCTCAAACGTGATGGCTACCTTGTCGGCGATTTTGCCCAGCCAGCGGTTGGTTGCACCGGGCACAGTATTTTGTTCGTGAATCAACATGGGGATGCGGAGCACCCATGCCGACAGCGCCACAGGACCGGAGACATAACCGCCGACGCCCACCACAAGCTGCGGACGGTTCATTAACAGATACCCCATCGATTGCAGAATGCTGACCGGTAGTTTGAGCCAGTTGATCAAACGTCCGATCCCCTTTTTTCCGAGGAGGCCGCCGGACAATATTGTTTTCAGCCGGAATCCCTCGCGCGGCAGGACGCGCGACTCGATCCCCTGCCGGGTACCGACGAACGTGATTTGAATGTCTGCATCGTGCTTCATAAGCGCTTTCGCCAGGGCAATACCGGGATAGAGATGGCCTCCGGTCCCGCCGCCCGCTATGACGACTGAGTTCGCCATTACTAATGATTCAACGCCGGACCGAATGGTCCGATATGTTCAACAGCACTCCCATGCACAACAGCGTGATCAGCAGGGACGATCCGCCCAGACTGATGAATGGAAGTGTCAATCCTTTGGTCGGCAGAACACCAACCGCCACACCCATATTGGTGAAGGACTGCACTCCGACCAGCAGAGTCAATCCGATGGCCAGATGCGTGCCGTATAAATCCTTGGCTTGCGACGCAATGGTGAATCCTCGCCAGATCAATATGCCGAACAGCAGGACGATTCCCAGCGTACCGATAATTCCCAACTCTTCCCCGATCACGGAGAAGATGAAATCCGTATGTGCTTCCGGCAGGTAAAACAGTTTTTGCCGGCTGTCGCCCAATCCAAGTCCCCAGATGCCGCCGCGCCCGAATGCCAGAAACGACTGGACAGCCTGAAAACCGGAGTCCGAGGGGTCGGCCCAGGGATCGAGAAACGAAAGTATCCGCCGGGTCCGGTACGTAGCGCCCATCACCGCGGTGACCAGAAATGGAATGACCGCCAGCACGGAATAGAACAGGAACTTTTTGCGAATTCCGGCGACATACAACATGAGGAACGCCACGATGGAAATGATCATGGCGGTTCCGAAATCCGGTTGCAGAAGTATCAACAGGAAAAAAATCCCCAGCACGATCAGGTTGGGCAGATAGCCGTACGCGAAACTTTTCAGTTTGTCTGCGCGTTTCACCATCGATTTGGCGATGAACAAGATGACGGCGAACTTGGCGATCTCCGACGGTTGCAGGGAAAACCCACCGAGCGTCAGCCAGCGCCGCGCGCCGCCCACTTCTTTGCTGAGCGCGGGCACCATGACCGCCAGTAATAAAAGAAAGGTCGCCGCCATGATGGGGAGCGTCAGCTTTTCCCACCGGTGATAATCGAACTTGCGTGCGAAGACGAGCAGTCCGGTTCCCAGCAGGACCCACGCGACGTGGCGTTTCAGCAGGTAAAACGAGTCCTGATAGGTTTCCTGCGCGTATACGGCGCTGGAGCTGAACACCATGACGATCCCCGACAGAATCAAAGCGGCGAGGGTCCACGCCAGTGTGGAATCGCATCCGTATTGTTTTTTTCGATGAGTACTCACGCATTTCCTCTAGTGACTTTAAATGTGTTTCTCTTCTACTCAAGGCTTACGAACCTCAAAGAGATTGCACGCATCCTTTAAATTGCCGGCCCCGGTCCGCATAGTCCTGGAACATATCGAAACTGGCGCATGCCGGAGAAAGCAGAACCACGTCTCCCGGTTGAGCCTGGGCGTAGGCCCGGCGCACCGCGGTTTTCATGTCGTCTGCATCCTCGTACCCGAAGGATCCGTTCAGAATTGCCTGAATTTTGGGCCGAGCCTCCCCGATCAGCACCATGTGCTTGACTTTCATTTTGAACAGCGTTTTCAGAGATTGGAAATCCCCGCCTTTATCCTGTCCGCCTGCGATCAATATAATGGGCCGATCGAAACTGTTGAGCGATTTTTCCAGAGCGCCGATGTTGGTGCCCTTGGAGTCGTTGATAAAATCGACACCGTTGAGGGAGCGTACCCATTCCAGGCGGTGTTCCAGCCCTTTAAATTCGCGCAGGGTCTTTGCGATTGAAGCCGCATCGATTCCCGCCAGCCGGGCGACCAGCGCTGAAGGCAGAATATTTTCAACCTGCCACTGCATGGCTTGATGTAATTCGCTGATGCGACAGATCGCCTCCTCCTTCTCGCCGTCTTTAAACAGGACGCGGTCTCCGTTTAAATAACAACCCCGCTCCACCGGCCCGCTCATGCTGAAGTACCATTTTTGCGATCGTTTCCCCGCCGCGACGCGATGCACCCAGGGATCGTCGTGGTTGAGGACCAGAACATCGTCCTGCGTTTGATGGGCGGCAATTCTTTCTTTTAATTCGGCGTAGCGCTCGATCGTTTTATGCCGGTCGAGATGATCCGGTGTGATGTTCAGGATAACGCTGATTTTGGGGTGAAACTCCACCGCGCCTTCCAGTTGAAAACTGCTGATTTCCAGAACCATGTAATCCTTAGGCTGATCTTTGACGAGGGAGACAAAGGGAACACCGATGTTGCCCCCGACCCGCACGTCCTTGCCGCCTTGTTCCAGCAGGTGACCGATCAGGGAAGTGGTAGTCGACTTGCCGTTGGTTCCGGTGATCGCGATGATCGGTGTTTCACTTACCCGGTACGCCAGTTCCAGTTCGCTGATAATTTCAGTTCCGCTTTCGCGTGCGGAATTCAAATCCGGTGAATGAATGTCCACTCCCGGGCTCAAGATCACCAGATCCGCATCGGGCAGAGGCTGGGACGATTGGAATACGGTGTTCACTCCGGACGCGAGTTGCTCCAGCGCATCGCCCAGAGCTTCTTTGGGTTTGCCGTCCATCAGGGTCACGCGCGCGCCCTGTCCCGCCAGGAAATTGGCGGCGGCAATGCCGGTGCGTGCCATACCGATGATGGAAATATTTTTATCCTTAAACTTCACGCGTTACCTCAGTTTGAGCGTACTCAAGCTGGCGATGGCCAGGATCGCCGCGACGATCCAGAACCTGACGATTACTTTCGGTTCCGGCCAGCCCAGTTGTTCGAAATGGTGATGCAGAGGCGCCATCTTGAAAAAACGTTTGCCTCCGGTGTATTTGAAATATCCGACCTGAATAATGACGGACAAGGCCTCAATAACGAAAATTCCGCCGACAGGAATCAGCAACAGTTCCTGTTTGGAAATACAGGCAATGGCGCCGAGGACACCGCCTAAGGAAAGGGAGCCAACATCGCCCATGAAGATTTGCGCGGGGTAGGTGTTGTACCAGAGAAACCCCAGGCTGGCTCCGATGATGGCGGAGGTGAGAACGGCGAGTTCTCCCGCTTCCCGGATGTGCTGAATGTTCAGGTATTCCGCAAATTTGAAGTGGCCTGTCAGGTAGACAATGCCCGTAAAGGTGACCGTGGCTATGATGATCGGGCCAATGGCCAACCCGTCCAGACCGTCAGTCAGGTTCACCGCGTTGGAGGTGCCCACGACAATGAACACGATGAACACCAGATACCCCCAGCCGAGATCGGGAGTGAAATCCTTGAAGAAAGGAACAAACAGTTGGCTGGCGTAATCGGCCCGGACGGGATCGTAGTACACCAGAAAAACCCCGACCCCTACACTCAGCAGAGCCTGGAGAATGAGTTTGCTCCGCGCCCGCAGGCCGTCGCCTTTGCGGAACTTCAAGGTATCGTCGTACAGCCCGATCAATCCGAATCCGATGGCGACCAACACCACCACCCAGATATAGAGATTGCTGAGGTTTGCCCACAGTAGTGTAGACAGAATGAAGGCAAACAGGATCAGCAACCCTCCCATGGTCGGCGTTCCCGATTTGCTCAAATGGAGTTCCGGCCCGTCGTCCCGGATTTTTTCTCCAATTTGCAGTCTTTGCAAAAAGCGGATTAGATACGGAGCGATCAGCAGACACAGCACCAGCGCGGTGATCCCGGCCCAGGCCGAGCGGAACGTGATGTACCGGAACACATTCAAGAACGAATATTCCGAGCTGAGTGGATAAAAAATGTGATAAAACATCGTTTCCTCTATTCCTGATGCATTAAACCTTCCAACACTGTTTCCATATGCGATCCGCGCGATCCCTTGAACAACAGGCAATCGCCGGGTTTGGTAGCCGTCCTCAGAAATTCTGCCGCTGCCTGGTGGCTGTCAAAACAGCGCACCTGGTCTTTCGTCATACCCGATTCAACGGCGGCGTTTCCGGCGAGACCTGCCAGCTCTCCGACGGTGATCAAAAAGTCGAACCCATGTCCGGCCGCCTCCTTTCCCAATTGCTG
>JAUVMD010000011.1 GCA_030600405.1 Nitrospirota bacterium | reverse complement strand
TCTGCTCCGCAGTTATTTTTTCAAAGCCCGGTCGGAGATTGAAGGGCAATTCAGCAAAAAGGAAGGAACTCGCAAGTATTGGGAGGAATTGAAGTACAAGAAAATCAAGATATTCGAAATGTGCGGATTCGAGGAAAAAAATATCCAGAAATTTTTGTATATCGACAAGTTGAATTATAAAACCCTCCAGGACATTTATAAATTTGCCCATAACCTGGGCTTGGATTTGATTCCTCGAGATGTAAGCCTGGCTCTGCGCGGCTTGGATAAGGCCAAGGGTCATATCAAAGAACGTGGCGGGTACCTGGTGGGAAGCCGGAAGGACTTCCAGGGCCGGCTGATCGAACTTGGTTTTGATCCCGAAAATTCCTATCAAATTGCTCGCCAGGCTAAAAAAGCCAGCAACTATCAAATTGCCGAATCCTACGCCCAGGCCCTGCAAGTGGCTCGGGACGAAATTTACTGGTACCGGGTTCCTCCTCAAAATATGAATCTGCGAAAAGATATTGAAGAACAATGTTGCAAACATTTGAGCACGGTGCGCATTCATCTGTTCGACCGCGGTCGCTTGAATAAATTGCTTCTGCAAAATGGCAAGCTTCTGATCCGGAAATATCTTATTCAGGCTTATGGGGAGGATGTGGTGGACCTTCATTGCTACTTCCGGCTCGAGACCATCCATCAGTATTACAAACTTAAATTCTTCCAATACCACAGGGATAACCTGCCCAGCGTTTCTGAATTGATTAAAATCAGCCGGAAAGATTTCCAGCCCATGCCGGTCGAAGGTTTTAACACGTTTGTGAAGAAAAGACGACTGAATATCCCGGGGTCATTGATGCGGGATTTAAAAGAACATGTTTCCGTCACGGAATGGGAGGATGTCCACACCACTCCGGAAGAAAAGTTTTTACTGCGTTGCTGGTTTTTGATGGACCACGGCGTGTCGATCACGCAGGGCTTGGTTCAAAAGGGAGTGTTGAATCCCGGATCGGACGTGTGGGGTTTTCTGAAGGGTCAGGAGCCGGAGTGCAAAATCTGATTCATGCGGGTTTGCATATCTTTTAAAGGCATCAGATCGCCTTTCTTGGAAGCCGCTTCAATTCCCTTTTTATAAACCTCCGCCGCCTCTTCCTTCCGCGAAAGTTTCTCCAGCGTCTTTCCCAAGGCCAGATAGGCCGCCGAATGATCCCGGTAGTGTTCTACCACCGTTTTTAGAGGATCCAAGGCCTCCTCAAATTTGCCGGTGTCCAGATAGATGGAACCCAGACCGAAATTGGCCACTTGGTCGATGGGATCAATTTCCAGTACCTTGTGGAACATTTCCACCTGCCGTTCCCGCTCCTCTTTTTCCTGGGAGTCCAGTTTTTCGCGGGACTTTTTCGCCTGATTTTCCTCGATCAATTTTTCAAATTGGATCGCCGTCGCCTCGGCTTTCTCCATTTCTGCATCTTCGATGCGGCCCTGTTGCATGTAATAAATGGATAGATTGGTGTGCGCCATAATTTCCTGTGGATCGATTTCCGTCAGGCGTTTCATCAACGCGATGGCCTCGTCCAGTTTGTTCTGCTTGGAAAGCATAACCCCCAGCGCTTCGTAGCCGGGAGCGTATTTGGGATCAAGAGCGATAGCCTCGCGAAGCAGAGCAATGGGCCGGTCCAGACTCTCCTCCTTTTTGAAAATTACCAATGCCTCCTGGTGGAGTTGTTTCGCCCGCGCGGTTTTCCCGGCCGTCTGGTAAAACGGTAACAGACAGGTGGTGATCTTGGCGGGTTCGTTGTTCAGACTAACCTCATAAGTTTGGCCGGGACTTCGGAAATCCTTTTGCAGATAGGCCAGGGCGATCACTTTACCCAGAAAAGGCGAATAGACCGAACTCTTCACTACCCCGATTTTTTTGGTTTTTATTTTGATGAGGGCGTCCATGGCAGGTGGCGTATCTCCATCGAGGATGATTCCCATGAGGGCAAAGGCCGGGGAGCCATAAGTTTTGATCCGGGCGATCACTTCCTGACCGATGTAACAGCCCTTGTGGTAACTGACGGAAGTATGTTCCAGACCCGTTTCGGGAAGGATGTGGGTTTTGTCCATGTCCCGCCCGAAAATGGGAATGCCCGCTTCGATTCTCAGGGTTTCCCGGGTTTCGGTGCCGATCCGAACCAGGCCCACCGATTCGCCCGCTTTGTGCAGGGCCTGGAGCAGGTCTTCTTTGCGGTCGGCGGAACACGCCAAGATATAACCTTCCTCACCGGTCAGACTTTTACAGATCGCACAGGTTTCTATTCCATCAATGCTGGCCGTGAAAATATCGTGGGCGCTGTGGAGGCCCGCTCCCGAGGCGGTCAGGTTTTCCAGCACAACCGGACTTTTCGGGCCCTGTAGAGCCACCAGAAAACTAAAAGACGTTTTGGTGTTCCACACAAAATCTTCCCTGAAATGATAGTCCTCCAATTGATTGATCAGAGTATCCCGCTGGTGGGTTTCTATGAGGACCAGAGCCGAAGTGTCGGAAGTTTTATGAAGGGAAAAATTGCACAACAGGCGCGCTTTGCGGTCGACCAGCGCATTGTTCAGACCTGTTCCCACGGTCCGGTTGAGTACATCATTCGTGGTCTGAGTTTGCAGAAAGGAAAAGGTATCTTTGCCCAAGGCTTCCAGCAGACAGAAGTCTTCCAGCGGAAAATAAACACAACCCTCGCGGGCCTGTTTATATTCAGAATCAATGGCAGAAAGAGTTTTCATAATCAGATTGAAGAAAGGAAAGCCGCCGGCCGCTCAAGTAATGTGGGTGTCTTCACCAATCTGACAAAATGTTGACGGCTTTCCCAATAAAAAAGCGCATCGGCGAATTCACCGGATGCGCTGAAAACGAGTCCAAAGTTTGGGGATCAAGTGAGAGAAAACGACTCTCCGCAACCGCAGGTGGACTTGGCGTTGGGATTGACGAATACAAAACCTTTGCCCTGTAGACCCCCCTGATAATCCAACTGCATCCCTTTCAGGTAAATCAGGCTTTTGGGGTCCATGAACACCTGGAACCCTTCGTGGTCGATCACCGTATCTCCAACTTCTTTCGGGGAGAATCCGAGATCATACGAGAGACCGGAACAGCCGCCACCCTTGACGCCGAGGCGCAACCCGATGCCGGGTTTGTTATCCTGCGCGATGAGTTTTTTCACCTCTTCCGAGGCGATGGGGGTAATGGAAACGAATTGTTGTGTATCGGGCATTGAAGGCTCCCTGAAAATCAAAAGGTTTAACTGTTATTTAGATACTAAAATGGCCTTTTGGTTTCAGTATTATACCGGAAATTTTCAGAGTCCGTCAAACATTGTGCCTGGGTCTTGGTCTGCGGAATAACTTCTAACTTGTTGAAAAATAGCGCTTTAAAAATATAATTCTGGAAAGGGATTGTATGATATATTTCAGAAGAGCCAAAAAAGTTAAAACCTTTCGGGGGTCGCTTGAATCTTAATGCTTTGAATTTAAGCTTTGAAAGAGAAGGGTAAACAAATGATCAGAATTCCGAATTTGATTGAATTGGTCCAAGCGAAAATTCCTGATGCGGAAGTCAATGCCATGGATAAAACAGGGATGAGCGACCACTTTATCATCCATGTCGTTTCCAAGGAGTTTGAAGGAAAGAACGTCATGGAGCGCCACCGAATGGTTCAGGGTTGCCTGACCGATGCCATGAAAGACGGACGAATCCACGCGGCGGAGATCAAAACCGATGTCCCCGCATAAAAAATAATTTTAATAATGCACAATGTTTTTTCAAGGAGTTGCCGATGTCTGCCATTGAAGATGAAATCAAAAGCGAAATTGCCGAACATAAAATTCTGATTTATGGAAAAGGCACCAAAACCGCACCGCAATGCGGATTCACGGCGGAGACCGTACAGTTTTTCAACAAGTACGGATATCCCTTCGAAGTGATCAATTGCCTCGAAAATATGCAGAAGCGGGAAACTCTCAGCCAAATGACCAACTGGCCCACGCTTCCGAAAGTATTCATCAACGGGGATTTTTACGGCGATACTGATATCCTCGATGAAATGGAAACCAAGGGAGAAGTCGAGCCCTTGCTGAAAAAAGCTTTCGGCGACGCGTAAAGAACTCTTCCTTTTTAATCTCTTACAAAGAAGGTTTTATGGCTGACAAACTGGAAGTGGGGGACCGTGCGCCCAATTTTGAATTGCCCGCAGTGTATGGTTACAAGGCCGGGGCGACCAGCCCCTCCGCCGAAGAAGGGGTGATCGTCAAACTCAAAGAGTATGAGGATAAAAAATGGGTTATCCTGGCCTTTTACGTGTTCGATTCCAGCCCGGAGGACACCCGGGCGATGGTCTGTTTCAACGAATGGAACCGCAAGTTTCGCACCAAGGAAGTCGAACTCTTCGGAATCAGTTGGAACGGCGTGCAATCCCACCGTCAGTTCATCGAAATCTACCAGCTCGGATTCACCCTGCTGGCAGATGAGTATAAAAAAACTACCGACCTGTATGGATTGACCGAGGAGGTGGATGACTTGGGGCAGATGGTCAAGCGCATTCACCGGACCACGTTTGTGATCGACAAAACCGGAATGATCCGTGCCATATGGGATAACATCGATGACTTGCGCGAACATCCCCGGGAAGTCTGGGAATTTATCCAAAAAGAAAAGGGCGTGTAAACGGGGTCGGCTCCCGGTGGTTATCCTGCCTGGAAAGTATTTTCATTCTCCCCTTGCGGAGTTTGGTGACTCTCGTAATTTTTGCAGATAATATCGCGAAGGGTGTTGAGTACCTTTTCTTCTTTGTCGTCAATAACCGTCTGGCTGGATATGGGCGGTGAGATGATGATTTGAATCCGTCCGGGCCGGATAATCCCACTGCCTTTTTTGATGATGTTCCCCGTTCCCAATAGAGTGACCGGTACCAGCGGCGCACCGGACCGCACCGAAAGTAAAAGGCCCCCTTTTTTGAACGGCCCGATGGTGCCATCCACGGACCGCGTTCCTTCAGGAAAAATCACGATAGAATTTCCCGCCTTTAATTTTTCAATGGTTGCCAGAAAGGCTTGGTAGGCTTTTTTCCGGTTGCCCCGGTCCACGGGGACGTAGCCCGACGCCGCAATCGACCATCCCACAAAAGGGATTTTAAATAAACTGGATTTGGCCACCCATCGAATCTGTACCGGCAGGAACCCATTAAGTGCGAATATATCGAAAAAACCTTGGTGGTTGGCGATAAAAATCTGAGCCTGACCCTGCCTGATATGTTCCAAGCCTTCGATATCCACCTGGATTCCGTTGAGCCTGCACAGCCAGCGCCCCCACAAGCTGGAAACCCTGTGCGAAAGGTTGTTCGAGGAATCAAACAACCGTGCCAGAACCGCCAGCGTTCCCAAAACAATCGAGAGAAGGATGATAATGACCCAAAACTTGGTGGTATGATAGGCCGCTTTGATCATTTTATGCCGAAGAAACGGGTTACTTTTGTATGGGAAACAAAGTTGTCCGATATTTGATAGGGTTCGTCTTGCTGAGTGTCATACCCTTGCAGGAAGGGTTGGCCTGGGGTCCGGCGGGTCATCGCATCGTTGGCCATATCGCGGAAATGAATCTGGACCCCGAGGTCCTGAATACTATTCGAAAGAAGTTTAACATAAAACATCTGGCAAATGTCGCCAACTGGGCCGATGCAATCAAGAGAAGCGACCCCAAGCCGGATGTTCTGCATTACACCAATATTGCCGTTAGCCATCGCACGTACGATCAAAAACGTGATTGCCCCCGGAAGCGGTGCGTCACCGAAAAAATCAAAGAATATGAAAGTATTCTGATTGACCACGTGTCGTCTCCAAGAACAAGGAAGGAAGCCTTCAAGTTTCTGGTACACTTGGTGGCCGATGTGCATCAGCCGATGCATTTGGGATACGAGAAGGATCGCGGAGGTAACGAAATTGCCGTCTATTTTGGAAAAAAGCCGACCAATCTTCATAGCGTTTGGGATCATGATCTGATTTTCCTGAAAGGAAAGACTCAACTGCAATTTGCTCGCCAGTTGAATCGGTCCATCACTTCGGAAGATAAAAAACAGTGGACCGGCGGCACTCCCGACGATTGGTCCAACGAATCGCGCGCACTGGTCCTGGATTACGGATACCGCCTGCAGTTTTCCAAGGGACAGGAGCTATCGCTGGATTATATCCGCGAGGGACGAAAAATAGTCGAAGAGCGGTTGCAACGCGCCGGGATTCGCCTGGCGGATATGCTCAACCGGCTATTCAAAAACTGAATTTCTATGGAAGGGAAACCATGACGGAAGCCAGTCCTCTTTATTTCAAACAACTGTTGTGCGGGGTGGACGTGGGCCATACCGACGCCTCGGCCCGCTCTATGGCCAACTTCATTTATTTGATCGGTGACCGGGAAACGCGGGAATGCGTGGTGGTCGACCCGGCCTGGGATGTCAAAGGCCTCCTGAAAATTATCGAGGCGGAAGGGATGAAGCTTACCGGAGCGCTGGTGACGCACTATCATCCGGACCATGTCGGCGGACAAATTTTCGGTTTGGACATCCTGGGCCTGCCGCAATTGATGGAAACTCATCCGGTCCCCATTTATGTGAACAAGCACGAGGCGGATGGCTTGCGCCAGGTCACAGGGGTTTCCCTTTCGGATATGAAGCAGGTGGATAGTGAAGAGCGGATGAAGGTGGGATCCGTCGATATTTCGTTTTTGCACACGCCCGGCCATACGCCCGGCTCCCAATGTTTCCGGGTCGGGGATTATCTGGTGGCGGGCGACACGCTGTTTCTGCAGGGATGCGGGCGGGTGGACCTGCCGGGGGGCGACAGCGAGGTGATGTACCATACCCTCACCCAGCGCCTGGCTAAAATTCAAAATGAAATTATTCTGTACCCCGGCCACAACTATGGGGGCAACGGCTCGGCTCCCATGGGTGAAGTCCGCGAATCCAATTCCTATCTGCAGATCAACAGTCTGGCAGAATGGCGCATGATGATGGGGTGACAGGCTCTTCTATCAGGGTCGTTCCGAGGTTTGTTAGAAATTGGTTTGATGGATTGATTTGACCCCGGCATCATGCTAAAAGACATCCATAAACTCTTCCTGATACTTGGTGGGAAGGTGACGGGATGTTGGAATAACCTGAGGTTAAACCCTTATCGAGGTTATTACCCCTTAATACATTTGAAGGACAAAATATGAGATCCATTTTTTCAATGTTCGCTAAATCGCCGTTCAAGCCTTTGGCGAGCCATATCGACAAGGTGCGGGAGTGCGTGGACCAGATCAAGCCGTTATTTGCTGCCCAGCTTGCAGAGGATTACGAACAAGTTCAGAGTATTTCAGAAAAGATTATCCAGTTGGAATACGAGGCAGACAAGATCAAAAATGATATCCGTGATCATTTGCCGCAAAGTATGTTTTTGGCTGTTGATAAACGCGATTTCGCGCAATTATTATCTGCTCAGGATGATATTGCCGACGCCATCGAGGACCTGGGGGTTATTCTCCGCATCCGTCATTTGGCGAATCCCGATGCCCTCAAGGAGCCGCTGAACGATTTGGTCGATCATATAGTGATGAGCGCTCACAGCGCTTGCGACTTGATCCATGAGCTTGAAAATCTTTTGGAAGCTTCGTTTGGGGGAGTGGAAGCTGAAAAAGTGGAAAAGGCCGGTCATCAGTTGGCGACCTACGAATGGGAGGCGGATAAAAAACAGTTTATCCTTGCCCAGAAAATTTTCTCTCTAGGTGATGGCATCTCAGCTGCCGACTTATTGCTTTGGAATGAAGTGAGTAAAAAACTGGGCGCCGTAGCTGACAAATCGGAACTGATTGGAAAAACATTGAGAATTTTTCTTGCCAAATAAATGACCCGTTCCGGGTCTTTCTGAATTTTTCCTGGAGTTTCTTTTGGATTTAGCGACCCTCCTCCTTTGGTTTGGCATCCTCGCCTGTGTCTACATGGCCTGTAATATTGGCGCCAACGATGTGGCCAATGCCATGGGCACCAGCGTCGGTGCCAAATCCCTGACCTTTCGACAGGCCGTCCTGGTTGCTGCGATCGCCGAATTTGCCGGAGCCGTATTCGTCGGCGGGCATGTATCCGATACCGTGCGCAAGGGTATGGTCGATCCCAATTTGTTTGCCGATGTGCCGATGCATCTGGTTTATGGGATGATTTCCGCATTGATCGCGGCTTCGATCTGGTTGCATATAGCTAGTTCCCTGGGTTGGCCGGTGTCCACGACCCACTCCATTGTCGGTGCCGTGGTCGGGTTCGGATTTATCGCAGGGGGAGCTGATGCTGTCAATTGGGGCAAGGTGGGGTTCGTTGCCATGAGTTGGGTCGTGTCTCCGGTGTTGGGCGGTTTAATGGCCTATGGGGTATTCCGGTTCATTACGATTTATATTTTTGATAAGCGCGACCCGGTGGCCCAGTCGAAAAAACTGGTGCCTTTTTTGGTGCTCGTGGTGTTCGTGATCCTCGCTATTTCTATGGTGTACAAGGGACTCAAAAACCTGAAACTGGATCTGGATTTTCAAAATGCCCTGCTCATCTCGCTGATTGTCGGAGCCATTGCGTATGTTATTGCCAAAATCCTGGTGCAGAAAATAAAAGCGGTTTCTCCGGACAACATCAATCAGCAGTTTGTTTCCACCGAACACATATTCAAGTTTCTTCAGGTGATCACAGCCTTTTACGTGGCTTTCGCTCACGGTGCCAATGATGTGGCCAATGCGGTGGGCCCGCTGGCCGCCGTGGTTTCCATTCTGAATAGCGGAAGCGTTGAAATGAAGGTGCAAATGCCGCTTTGGATACTGACTATGGGGGGCACCTGTATCGTGATCGGGTTGTTGATTTGGGGAATGCGCGTCATGGAAACGGTGGGTAAAAAGATTACCGAAATCACCCCGTCCCGCGGTTTCTCGGCAGAGTTCGCCGCCGCCACGGTAGTTTTGATCTGTTCCAAAATGGGTCTGCCGATCTCCACCACACATACCCTGGTCGGCTCGGTGATTGGGGTGGGGTTGGCCCGCGGATTGGCCAGCTTGAATCTCGCCATCATTAAAAAGATCGTCGTCTCCTGGTTTGCCACCATTCCCTTCACTGCCGTTCTGGCCATGTTGTTTTATAAGGCATTCACTCTTTTTCTTCCCTGAACACCCTTCCTCAGAATAATACTCCCGTTTCCGTTGGATGAACCCATGCCGTCAGGCTATTCGGGGACAATGGTATAATGCCGTTGCAGTTCGAACCTTGAAATTCATGAAGCCTCTGGGTGGAATAACCCGGAGTATTTTCCCATCTTAAACTATAAAGAGTGCGATGAAAGTAACGGGCCAACTCCGTAAAATGACCCATGAAGATGCGGACCCTATTGAATATTTTTTGAGCCTGGATGAAAAACCGGTGCCGGTTAATGCGGCAGTCGGCCGGGAAGTGTCTTTAAAATTTCTAAATAAGATCACCTGTATTGAGTGCGGCCGGTCGATCAAAAAAACCTACGATCAGGGATATTGTTTCCCGTGTGCCCGCGACCTTCCAGAAAATGCCATGTGCGCTGTCCGGCCGGAAAAGTGTGAGCATGAATTTGGCAACGAGCAAGACCGGGAGTTTTTCAAGAAATACTGCAACGTCGATCATCTGGTTTATCTATCGCTGACGTCCGGGGTCAAAGTGGGTGTGACTAGGAATTGGAATATTCCTTCACGCTGGATCGACCAGGGAGCGGTGCAGGGTCTGGTGATTGCCCGCACCCCGGAGCGGAAATTATCTGGACTGATCGAAGTGGGTTTGGCTGAGCATATGGCGGACAAGACCAACTGGAGAAAAATGCTCAAGGGAGAAGTGGAATCAGTGGATTTGCAGGAGCATCGACAGAAGGTCAGCGAGTGGTTTCCAAAAGACCTGAAGCAGTATTTTCTGGAGGATGAAGTCGTGCAAGAACTACACTACCCGATAGAGGCTGTTCCAGCCAAAATTGTAAGTCATAATCTGGATAAGGAACCGCAATTCTATGACCGGTTGACGGGTATCAAAGGGCAGTATTTGATTTTTGAGCACCGGGTGATCAACTTGAGAAAATATGCCGGTTACCATGTGGAATTTGAAACATTTGATTAAAATTTGTTTTGAGTTAAGGAGGTCTTGTGGATTTTGAACTCAATTGGTTGATCGATTCTTCAGTTCTGTTCCGTTTGGTCCTGGCGGTGTTGCTGGGCGGGGTGGTGGGTATGGAGCGGGAGATGCACGGGCGTCCCGCCGGGTTTCGCACGCACATCGTGGTCTGCTTGGGAGCAACCATGCTGATGGTGGGGTCCGAATACTACCGGGGTTACGTCGACCTGGAAACCGTATTTGACCCCAACCGCATGGCCGCCGGCATCATTACGGGGATCGGTTTTTTGGGCGCCGGAGCCATTATGCGTGAGGAGAACATGGTGCGCGGGCTCACCACTGCCGGCTGTATCTGGTTTGTTGCCGGGTTGGGAATCGTCATCGGCAAGGGGCTGTTCCCCCTGGCGTTGTGGGGAACCCTGCTGGTGTTCATCATGCTGGTTTTTTTCCGCTATGTGGAAAGCTGGATGTCGGTGGAAAATTATGGAGAGTTGTCGGTCCGGATGAATCTCGAAAGTTACGAATTGATCAAACACCGGTGCGCGGAAATCATCCGGGAAAACGAGTTCCTTATTCAGGAAACTCGCTACCGGGTAGACCGGGTCAACCAGGAGGTTCAGTTGAATTACGTGTTGACCCACAGAAAGGGAAAAAGCCAGGAAGATTTGTTGATGACGATCTCCCGGCTGGAAGGAATTCGGGAGGTAAGAGGCTAATCTCCAACGTTTTTTCTATGCGGCTTTTTTGGTGACCTTGCCCGTAAAATATTGGCCAGAACCATCGGGTTCTATAGTGGCCACTTGGACATCGGTTGCCAACCCTAGCGCCTTGAGGCCGCAAATGA
>JAUVMD010000264.1 GCA_030600405.1 Nitrospirota bacterium | reverse complement strand
GCCTTTCCCTCAGTCCGGAATCCCCAACAAGGAGACTGGATATGAGCGACCCCAACACCTGCAGCAAATGCGGTGCAAAAGGCATTCTCAAGGGGGAGATCGGTCTTCGCACCAGCAAGGACCTTGAATTGATCATGGTCGTCCGCAAAGATCATGGCATCGAGAAAAAGGTTCCCCTCCAACCGCGGGTGTGCGCCCAATGCGGATTTGTCGACCTGTTTGTCGAAAACCCCGAGAACCTGAAAATCACCTCCGGCGACAAACCAGTCGATCCCGATTTCAAACAACGCCCCCTTCTCGAATACGATTTTTAATTTCCGTTTTCCGCTTCTCTACAAGGCTCGGGAATTTTCTCCCGAAATGTCTTGTCTTCATTACCCGATTAAGTAAAAATGAAAAGAGTATCATCGAATTCCTTTAGCGAAACGCTCACGCTCACAGACAAAGGTTCCTGATGGGCAGCATCTCAAAAGGCCAGGTTCATTTTCTCCTTTTAAAGTTTCATTCCCTGACCGGCCTGGTTCCCATAGGCCTGTTCCTGACGTTTCACTTTCTCATCAATTCCTTGAGGACCGTCGGTGTGCTTCCCTACCAGTGGAGCATCGACGTGATCAACAACCTTCCTTTTCTGATCTGGATTGAAATATCCATCATTTACATTCCTCTTCTATTCCATTCATTCGTGGGAATTTATATCACCCAGGTCGCGAAGCTGAATGTCATCCGCTACCGCTATCCTCGCAACTGGATGTACGTGTTGCAACGACTGACTGGCGCGATGGTGTTTGTGTTTCTCATTTACCACATGGGAACGACGGTGGCCCCGAAACTATGGTACGGCCATCACCTGTTCGAAGCCGCGCCTTTTCTTATCGACGTCATGAACCAGGAGTTCGCCACCTGGACGGGACGGACTATTTATCTTGTGGGTATTTTGAGTGCTACCTTTCATTTCGCCAACGGGCTCTGGGCGTTCTGTATTTCATGGGGGATTATCGTGGGACCTAGGGCGCAACGCAACGCCAGCATCGTGTTCATGTTATTTGGCGGGGTGCTAACCGTTCTCGGTTTCGCTACGGTTCTCGAATTTTCATTGCATCCAGTTGACGTCGAACCCACTTTCAAGGGAGCCTCCTGATGGGGAAACGGAGACCGCACTATATTGTGATCGGCGGAGGTCTGGCCGGGTTGGCCGTCACTATGAAATTGTGCGAGGATAAAGCAGAGGTTACTATCGTTTCGTACCAACCCGTAAAGCGGTCCCACTCCGTCTGTGCTCAGGGCGGCATCAACGCCGCCATTGACACCAAGGGCGAAGGCGATTCACCGGAAACGCATTTTTATGACACCGTCAAGGGCGGCGATTTTCTAGCGCATCAGCCATTAGTACGCGACATGTGTCACCAGGCTCCGGCCATCATTCACCTCATGGACCGGTTGGGAGTCGCCTTCAACCGGACGCCGGAGGGGCATCTCGAATTCCGCCGGTTCGGCGGCACCCTCTATTCCCGCACCGCGTTTGCCGGGGCCACCACTGGACAACAACTCCTGTACGCACTCGACGAACAGGTCCGGCGGTACGAACACGACGGACAGGTGCAAAAACTGGAATGGCACGAATACCTGTCCGCGGTTCTCGATTCCGAAGGTATCTGCCGCGGTGCAGTTTTGCACGACTTACGCACCGGGGAAATTTTTACGGCCAAAGGTGATGCCGTGGTGCTGGCCACCGGCGGTCCGGCGCAGGTTTACGGTAAGACTACCGGCTCCACGGTGTGCAACGGCGTCGCTACCACCTCTGCCTATCTGCAGGGCGCCAAATACGCCAACGGCGAATTCATCCAGGTGCATCCCACCGCCATCCCCGGCCCGGACAAACTGCGGTTGATGAGCGAATCGGCGCGTGGGGAAGGTGGACGCATTTGGGTTCCCATAAAACCGAAAGACGACCGCGACCCCCTCACCATCCCGGAAGAGGAGCGCTACTATTTCCTGGAGGAAAACCATCCGCGTTTCGGCAACCTGGTACCGCGCGATGTCGCCAGCCGGGAAATCCACGACGTCGTTTACAACAAGGAGCTGGGTGTCGGCGGACAGCCCATGGTGTACCTCGATTTGACGCATCAATCCGAAAAGTTTCTGAACGACCGGCTGGGCGGCATTCTCGACATCTACACCAAGTTTACCGGCGATGACCCCAAAAAAGTGCCGATGAAGATTTTCCCGGCCGTGCACTATTCCATGGGCGGCATTTGGACCGATTACGAAGACGATGGCCAGGGATTAATTGACCACCGTTCGCCGCGCAACCAGATGACTTCCATTCAGGGGTTATACGCCGCGGGAGAATGCGACTATCAATTCCACGGGGCCAACCGACTGGGAGCCAACTCCCTGCTGAGTTGCATATACACGGGACTCATGATGGGCCCCGGATTGATCCGTTACAGTCAAAACCTTCGCACACATTTTGAGGACGTGCCTTCGACCGTGTTCGACCAGGCCCGCGACCAGTGGCGGGAACGATTCGAGGCCATCAAAAAAATGAACGGCAAGGAAAACCCATACACGCTTCACCAGGAAATGGGAAACATCCTGCTGGCGAATGTGCTGATCGTCCGGGAAAATTCCAAACTGGAAAAGGCACTGATTCAGATCAGCGATCTGGAAACCCGTTTCAAGGACGTGCAATGCCTGGACACAACGCACTGGTCCAACCCGGCCCCCAGTATGATCCAGCAATTGCACTGCCAGATTCAGCTCGCTAAAATCATCACCCAGGGAGCCTTGGTCCGGAACGAGTTTCGCGGAGCGCATTACAAACCGGAGTTCGATTTGAACCAGCCCAAGGATTTCGATCCGCACGAACACGTCGATTATCTCGAGAAAAAACAATACGGCGAAATCCAAGAGGAGGAATTCCCCCCCGGACACGCCGCCTACATGAAACGCTTCGAGGAATGCAACGAGCAATGGTTGAAGACAACCATCGCCGAATATAAAAATCATCAGCCGGAGATCAGCTTTGAAGAGGTGAACACCTCATTGGTCCAGCCCCGGCCTCGAAAATACGATTGAAGGTAAACCATGCCCGACGATAAAACCATCCGCTTGAAAATAAAACGTCAGGATCAACCGGACACCAAATCTTACTGGCAGGAATTTGATTTGCCTTACAAACCCCGGGCCAACGTCATCTCCTGCCTCATGGACATCCAGATGCATCCCGTGACCCGGCAGAGCCAAAAGGTCAG
>JAUVMD010000151.1 GCA_030600405.1 Nitrospirota bacterium | reverse complement strand
GCGACTCCTTCTTAGCCAGATCCAGGTCGAAGTCGAGGTGACTGTCTGAACTGCGCATCAGGAAAAAAAACCGGGTGGCATCGATCCCCACTTCCGCCACCACATCGGCCAGCGTTTCAAACTCACCCGACCGGGTGGACATCGAAACCTTCTGTCCTCCGCGCTTCAACGACACAAACTGCACCAGCAGAACCTTGAACATCTCCTGGTCGTAACCCATGGCCTGAAGCACCGACCGCATGCGCGGAACATAACCATGATGGTCCGCGCCCCACAAATTCAGAATGAGATCGTATTCCCGGTCCACTTTGTTCTTGTGATACGCGATGTCGGAGCAGAAGTAAGTTCGCTCGCCGCCCTGTTTGATGATGACCCGGTCGGCATCGTCCTTGAACTGTGAAGTTTTGACCCAGGTGGCGCCGTCTTTTTCATAAACGAAACCCTTGTCCCTCAGCCAGTCGATCGCCCGGCTTACCGAATCGTCGTCATCCAGACTCGCCTCGCTGAACCAGCGGTTGAATTCCACGCGAAATTCTTTCAGGTCGTTGCGAATGCCCTCCAGAATGGTGTCCTTGGAAAACTTGCGGAAAAAGGTCAACGCGTCAACGTCCTGCTTATCGAGATGACTGGAACCGTCTGTATCAATCACTTCCTGAGCAATATCTTTGATGTAGTCCCCCTTGTATCCGTCTTCAGGAAATTCCACTTTCTTCTTCAATAATTGCTGATACCGCATCCAGGTGGAGCGGCCGAGGTTGTTCATCTGATTGCCCACGTCGTTAATGTAATACTCGGTCGAAACATCGAAACCGGCCTTTTTCAGAAGACAGGACAGCGAATGCCCGACAGCGGCACCACGGCCATGCCCGACATGGAGCGGACCGGTTGGATTGGCGCTGACAAATTCCAGCAGAACTTTTTTCTTTTGGCCGATGTCTGATTGGCCGAACTCACGGCCTTGAAGAATCGCTTCCTTCAACCGGCTCAGGAAAAAATCTTCCGACATTTTTATATTGATAAAACCCGGCCCCGCCACCTCTGCCGATTCGATGGAGTCTGCCCCTTTATTTAAGAACCCGCATATTGTCTCCGCGATCACCTTCGGACTTTTCTTTTCCGAACGCGCCAACTGCATCGCCAAAGTCGTCGCAAAATCTCCCAGCTTTTCATCCTTGGGCTCTTCGATGATGATTTCAGGCATCTCTGGGAAATTCAGGTCGCCGTTTTCTTTCGCCTGGGTCAACGCGTTCGCGATTTGGTTTTTAACTGTTTCCTTCATAGGTCTACTCAATTATCCAAAAGATCAATATCAGTTTTTCTAAAAAAAATTAAATCGACTGGGGGATTGAGAATAGAAAAATTAAAAGAAAGGATTATTGGGATGGCTTGCGGATGGCCTCGACTTGAGTTTCCATCTCTTTTTCCAACTGTTCTTTTTCTTCCGCAAATTCCTGTTTCAATTTTTCCGATTCCATTTCCAGCTGTTCCGGCGGGGTCCGTTCTGCAAGGTGGTTCAGCTTGTGCTGAAAGGTGACGTCCTTATCCGCGATTTTAGCTTTGAATTCCCTGCGAATCTCGGCAATGTGTTCTTTCTGCTTGGCGGTTAGTTTTTTTTGTTTTTTCACCTCGGGAACCAGTTTGTCGGATTTTTCCATACTGATTTCCCAAGAGCTTTTCAAACCAGACATCTTATTTCTCCATTTGTTTGAAGTGATTATAAACGAACCGCTAAACCCAAACAAATCAAAATATGAGGATTTCCCGCTGGCCGCCCCTGACATTCCCCATTTCTGTTTCAGCGCGGGATTGGTATACTCGGGGTCCGTTGAGCTATTTTAAGAACAACCTTGGAACGGTACTCTAAATAGGGGATTTTCGATATTTTATCCCTTATTTTCAAATAGTTATAGGGGATTGACGGAACAACATCTTCTGTTATTCTAAGTGGCATGGCACCTGATACAGAGCGCTCACTTCTACTGCAGCAACTGAAAAACTACCTGATATTTCTTAGGGAATCGGGACACACCCATGTTCCCCTGAACAGCGAGTTGAGTGAGTTGCCGGTAATGGCCACCCCGTCCGGAACTTTTCACGACAGCTCCCCTCAACCTTTGGAATCACAGATGACCCCAATTTCATTTTCTCTGGAACCGGAAGATGACAGCGATCCTTCCGTCCGGCTGACCACTGTTCGCGAAGAGTTAGGCGACTGCCAGCGTTGCATATTATGTGAAACCCGCCAGACCATTGTCTTCGGATCGGGTAATCCCAATGCCGACCTGGTATTTGTCGGTGAAGGCCCTGGAGCCGATGAGGATGCACAAGGACTTCCGTTTGTCGGCCGTGCCGGCAAGAAACTGACGGAAATCATCGAAAAGGGAATGTTACTCGACCGGGAAAAGGATACTTATATTTGCAACATCGTTAAGTGCCGTCCTCCGGGCAACCGCGACCCCGAAAAGGATGAAGTGGACGCCTGCAAACCGTTTCTCATCAAACAACTGAAAGCCATTCGACCGAAAGTGATCGTAGCCCTGGGCAAACCCGCCGCCAGCACCCTGCTGGGCCGGACCGTTCCCATCACCAAGGAACGCGGCACCTGGCATGAGTTCGAGGGAATGAAACTGATGCTTACCTATCACCCGGCTTACCTTCTCCGCGCCTACACTCTGGAAAACCGCCGGGCGGTCCATGAAGATATGCAAAAGGTCCTGGAGGTTCTGAAAGCATGACTCAAGCTCAAGACGCCATCCAACGGCTTAAAAATAATATTGGATCCGTCATCGTCGGCAAACCTCAGGTCATCGAGCAGGCAATTATTGCTTTGATCGCGAAAGGCCATCTGCTTATCGAGGATGTTCCGGGTGTCGGCAAAAGTTCATTGGCTTATTGCCTGGCGCATTCCGTCAATCTCGATTTCCGGCGCATCCAGTTCACCAACGACATCCTGCCCTCGGATATTGTCGGGGTATCCATTTATAATCAGAAAGAAGGCACCTTCCATTTCAACAAGGGACCTATCTTCGCTCATCTGGTGCTAGCGGACGAAATCAATCGCTCATCGCCACGAACCCAGAGCGCCCTGCTGGAAGCCATGAATGAAAAACAGGTAACGGTGGATAACCGGACCTATCCACTGGAAGATCCCTTTATGGTGATCGCCACACAAAACCCGATTGAAAGCCACGGAGCGCATCCTCTACCGGAATCGCAACTCGACCGTTTCATGATGTACATCTCCATGGGTTATCCCGAACCCGACGATGAACGCAAATTACTGACGCAAGCTTCGCCCATTCAAAATATTCGGGACATTAAGGCGGTACTGGACAAAAACGATGTTCTGGAGCTCCAGCGCCAAGCCGAGGCCGTCACCATCGAACCCATCCTGACCGATTATATTTTGAACGTGGTTACCGCTACCCGGGAATCCTCACATTTGGCGTTGGGCGTCAGTCCGCGGGGAGGCCTCATTTTGCAACAGGCGGCGCGGGCGCGCGCACTGGTCTACGGCCGCGACTACTGTATTCCAGATGACATCAAACAACTGGCCATGCCTGTGTTATGTCACCGGGTCATTCCGGAATCGCGCCACGGCACCCACAAACGAACCGTGTCCGACACCTTCGCCATCATCACTGAAATTATAGAACGCATGGAAATCCCCGTTTAGTTTTTCATTTTTTAACCTTCACCGGACCGGGGCACCTTGAAAAAGAAACTCGATTACAAACCGATTTTCACCCTCTCCTATTTCAATCGTACCCTGCAGGTCACTCGCGAGGGGGGTGGATTTATTTTTCTATTATTCGGGGTGGGTATTGGCGCCATCAACACCGGAAACAATCTGCTGTATCTGGTTCTAGCTATGTGTTGCAGTTTTATTGTCGTGTCGGGAATACTTTCCGAGCAGACCTTGAAGGGAATATCCATCCATGGATCTCTGCCCAAAACGGTGTACCCGGAAGATTCCTATCCGTTACACTTGAAGATTTCCAATTCCAAAAAAACAATCCCCTCATATTCCCTGTATGTGGAATTCCCACTGGACCCGATGGGGCGTTACCGTATCGAGCAAACGGCTTATGCGTATCACGTTCCCCACCAGTCTTCCGTGGACGAGAGCCTGATGTTTGTGGGGCTCAAGCGGGGGCCGGTGCATTTGGAAACCGTTCATTTGAAAACCAGTTTTCCTTTTGGTTTTTTCGTTAAAATCAAAATACTCCCAATAGTCGTGGAAACTCTGATCTTTCCAGTGATCAAAAACGTGGCCCTTCCCTCTCCCACCGAATATTCCGAAGAGGGAGAAGGCACCATCGGCCTTGCCGGGGACGATTTGTATTCGATCCGGGAATACCAGCCCGGCGATCCCATGGCGGCGGTTCACTGGAAATCCAGTGCCAAAACGGGAACCTTGCGGGTCAAGGAATTTTCCAAAGCCGGGCTTCACAGCTACACTCTGTTCCTCAACATCATCGATCCCCAAACCAATGTCATGGTCGAACCGGAGGCACTCGAAAACCGGGTGACAGAGACAGCCTCGCTGGCGTATCATCTGATTCGGCGGAGAGACGAGGTGAGTCTAAAAACTCCTGAGATGCAAACCCCCTCTGGCAATACTGAAACCCACCTGGAGCACATTCTGAAATACCTTGCCAGGGTTGGGTACGAAGACCAGAAATAACCCGCAAATGTCTATGCCAAAAAAAAAGCCCCGCGTAGGGGTGAT
>JAUVMD010000269.1 GCA_030600405.1 Nitrospirota bacterium | reverse complement strand
GTATTTGTGGGTGAGCGCGGTAAAAATCATGTAACCGCCGACATTGTGTTGGACGCCTTTGGGTTTGCCTGTCGATCCGGAGGTGTACAGGATAAAAAGTGGGTCCTCGGCATCCATGACTTCCGGTTCGCATTCGCCTTCAACCGCGGCCATTTCCTCCTTCCACCAGGTGTCCCGCCCGGACGTCATGTTTGTTTTGATTTTATCCCCGACACGTTTGACCACGATACAGGACTTCACAACCACCCCTTCCTTCTCGGCGATGGCTATGGCTTCATCGACATTGGTTTTGAGTGCGACCGGTTTACTTCCCCGGTAGGAACCGTCGGCTGTCACCACCACGGTGCAGGTCGAATCGACAATGCGATCGGCCAAAGCCGTCGGTGAAAATCCGCCGAAGACAATGGAATGGATGGCCCCGATACGGGCGCAGGCCAGCATGGCCACTGCCAGTTCCGGAACCATCGGCATATAAATGGAAACCCGGTCGCCTTTCTTCACACCGTGTTTTTTAAGGACATTGGCGAACCGGCACACCTGATCCAACAATTCCTTATAGGTCAGACTCCGGGTTTCCCCCGGTTCGTTGCCTTCCCAGAGAATTGCTGTCTGGTCGCCTCGCGATTCGATATGGCGGTCCAGGCAATTGACCGTGATGTTGGTCTTGGCACCGCGAAACCACTCGATGAATATTTTGCCTTTCTTAACGTCGTAATTGAAATCCCGGACTTGGTCCCATTTTTTAAACCAGATAAATTGCTCCGCCTGCTCCGCCCAGAATCCTTCCGGGTCCTTGATGGACCGCTCGTACATTTCCCGGTACTGGTCCATGTTCTGAATCCAGGCGGTTTCCGAAACGATTGAAGGGGGTTGGTATATATCGTTCATGAAGAAAACTCCTCTTATTTTAGTACGCGTACCGCCCTGGCGGCCTCGGCCAGGGTCCATAACCCGTCAGGTTGTTCAAATGCCCCATCCCGCAATTTTAAAACCCAAGTGCGCATCCGTCCGGCCACCTGTTTCGCAATCATCGAAAACCCGCAACCGCTGGCAAATTGATCGCTGATGTGAACGGTCTTACCGAATTTATCTTTTTGCGAAAAGGATTCGTTATAAATAGACTGCATTTCATCTTTGGTCGGTAATCTCCAATCGTCATACCCTGCGAACTTGTTTTCCTTCAACTCACGTGCGTAATCCACGGCCTCCTGATAGTTCACCCATTTTTTCAGGTCGATCATGGTATCGGTTTTTTTCCACATCAATCCCGTTTCACGGTCGGTGACGGTCTCGTCGCCATTGTCGACAAAGCGTTCCTGTTTGGCCATAAGTCCTTCACTTGCTTTAATAAATTGGGACTTTGAAAATGATGGTAGAGAATATCATTATAAAATCGTCAATTCAAAAGTTCTTCCCATTTTCGGACATTTATGAAATAAAATTGAGCCATGACTACGAACCCGGCGGAACTGCCTCCACTGAAAATTCTGTTGAACCAGCTGGACTGGAATCTGCAGTGGCTTCAGCAGATGGAAAAGAACGAACCGACGGATTATTACCGCGATGCCGCGCTCCAGCGGTTTGAGTTCACCTTCAACACGGCGGTGAAATGCATCCGTGCAGGTGCGCTGAAACAGCGCATCGCTTGTGAGACGCCGGAAGAATGCTTTGAACTGGCGGAGCGCGTGGAGTGGTTGCCGGAGGGAACGGCATGGAAAAGCTTGCTCCAAGACTACGAAAACATGAAACCGGGGTCGCCCTCTAAAAACGCCGATGCTATTTTCACCAACCTTAAAAATTATCGCGAACAACTTAAAACGTTGTTCGACCGGCTTTCGGAGTTAGAACAAAACTCATAATTTGCTTTTGAGAGATTCAAACGCCTGTCTGCGATGGGACCTGGCGTTTTTTTCCTCCGGACTCATTTCGGCGTAGGTCCGGGTTTCGCCGTCGGGGATAAAAATCACATCCCACCCGAATCCCTGGCTTCCCTGGATTTCTCGGGCGATGGTTCCTGACACCCGGCCCTCCCCGATGACCATTGTTTCGCCATCGTACACCGCGGTCAAACAGACGGCCTCGGCCTGGCGGCTCTCGAATGATTCCAGCATTTTCAGCATACCCTCGCACCCGACACTCTTTTCGAACCACTTGACCAAAGCGCCCGGCAGACCGTTCCAGGCAGTAAAGATCAATCCCGAATCCTCCACCAGGACCGGGCACTTGAATTCACGCCAGGCTTCCGTGACCTTGTGCTCGACCAGTTGGCGAATATCGTTGGTCTGGATTTCGTACAGGTGATCGGCCATCCCCTGTTCCATCTCGATCCCCAGGATTTCCTGCGCCTCGCGCAGTTTGTTGGGATTGCCGGTGATAAACTTCAATTGCTTCCAGATGGGATGATGCTTCATAATACTTGGCTAATCTCGGATACGGTGGACCGGCGGCTTGTCTTGCCGAGACCCGTTTCGTGTGATATAAGTTTGGCCTTTAATTTCCGACGAATCCATTACCGAAATGAATCCAATCCTACAGCGGCCGTGGCTCTGGCTGATTATCATAGCCCTTTGCGCCGGCGGATGCACCCGCATCTTTGAAAACGACCAGGACGTCCAGGCCCGGCAGGCATTGCAGGACCTGATGGCCATCCAGGACCAGTTCCATAAAGAAAACAAACGCTACGCTAAAAATCTCGTTGAAATCGACAAGTACAATTTAAAATATCATAAGGGAATCGTCTATCTCGAAATCGAATCGGCCGGCAAAGACAAATACCGGGCCATCTCCCTGCCGGCGGAATCCACCACCGCACGCGTGTTCGCTTACGACACCCGCCAAGGGGGATATTATGAAATGGGTGAGGAGGAAGTCGCGCAATACGTCCTGGGCGCCCTGAACCATATCCGCAAAGAACAAAGAGAAAAAGCGACTTTCGATTATTTGTCGGGGGGGATGCTGATCTGTCTTTTCTGGTTTGGCATGCGCATGTTTACCCGGTACAAGGAACCCAGAACGGGCTGGGTGTGGTGGCCTTATTTCCTATGCCTGGTACCCCTCAGCCTGGCCGTGGCCGCGCTCAACCACATGGACAGGGAAATTTCTTTCTCCACCGAACTATTGATCCTAATAGGTACGGGGTTTGGAGTATCCATAATTTGCCTCATATTGGCGGGCATTGGACTATCCAAAATCCCCGTACAAGGCGAACGCC
>JAUVMD010000147.1 GCA_030600405.1 Nitrospirota bacterium | reverse complement strand
CGTATCGCAGCTGCTCCCCAAGTTATACCTGCACCCAAAACGGTAAGCAGAGTCAACGTTCCTGGTTGAGTTCTTCCGGACTCGCGTGCTTCATGAAGAGCAATCGGAATGGAAGCCGCACTGGTATTTCCATATTTATGAATATTGATAAAAAATTTATCAATATTCATATTCAGCTTTTCAGCCACGGTTTCAATAATTCTCCGGTTGGCCTGATGAGGAATCACCACATCCACATCCTCGGTAGTCAGCCCATTGAATTCCAGGCATTTCCTGGAAACTTCACTCATACGCTTCACCGCCATTTTAAAGGTCGATTGTCCCGCCATTTTCACACAGTACATTTTATTGTCTACGGCTTCGCGGTTCACCGGTTCCCTTCCAATGCCACCGGGAACGATCAACATATCGGAATGAGTTCCATCGGAATAAATATGAGATGAGAGAATCCCTATCGGTTCTTCCTTTTCGACCCGCTGAATAATAACCGCACCGGCGCCGTCTCCGAACAAAATACAGGTCTTCCGGTCGGTCCAGTCCATGATCCGGGAGTTGACTTCGGCGCCGGTCACCATGATCTTCTCATACCGCCCGCTTTTGATGTATTGCTCGGCAATCGACAACCCAAACACAAATCCGGAACACACGGCGGAAATGTCATAAGCCGCGGCTTTGGAAGCACCCAGATTCTTTTGCACAAAGCAGGCAGTCGAGGGGTAAAGCACATCCGGGGTGGAGGTGCAGACGATAATCATATCCAGTTCATCCGGGGTCATCCCTGCCGCATTCAAAGCATCTTTGGCGGCATGCGCTCCCAGGGTGGAGGAAGATTCATCCTTCCGGGCAATCCTTCTCTCCTCAATACCGGTGCGAGTCCGGATCCACTCATCCGAAGTATCTAAAGTTTTTTCCAGGTCCGCATTGGTCAGAATTTTTTCGGGAAGATAAATACCCGTTCCCACGATTTCAGCCTGGTATAGTGATTTTTTTTTCATGCGCAGATCAAGTTGGGTAGTTTAATTCTAAGGGTTTGATGATTAATTTTTTGAAGGATCGGAGGTTTCCTCAGAAGTTTCGGGATCTTTGGGATAATCTTCCGGGCCGGCAACAATCTCCTTAATATGTTGCCAGAGCGATCCCTTGCCGTCCAGATTGTTTTCAATATCTTCACAAATATGTTCATTGATTCTTTTGTCAACAAACAGATGCGCCTGGTAAACAGCATTTTTGATGGCTTTGGGACTGGAACTGCCGTGGGCGATAATACACACTCCATTGATTCCCAGAAGCGGCGCCCCTCCTTTTTCCGAATAATCGACTTTCTTCTTTAATTCAGCTAAATGAGGTTTCAATAACATGTAACTCAGCTTGGTGGTCATCCCTGTTTTAAACAGATTTTTAAGGCTACCACCGATCATCTCGGCCAAGCTTTCACTGATTTTGAGCGCCACATTTCCGGTAAAACCGTCGCACACAATAACGTCCGCGTTGCCCCGGTAGACTTCCTTCCCTTCAATATTGCCGATAAAGTTGATATGGCTTTTCTTGAGCAGTTTGAAAGCCTCTTTGGTGGTCTCGTTGCCTTTACCATCCTCCTCGCCGATACTCAGCAGTCCCACACCAGGATTGTCGTTTCCCAAAATGTATTTGGCATAAGCATGGCCCATGATTCCAAATTGAAACAACTGGTTGGTTTTGCAATCCACATTGGCGCCGGCATCCAGAAGGATGGAAGTGCCTTTAGCCGTTGGCAGTTGAACCGCGATTGCAGGCCGGTCCACCCCTTTTAACGGACGTAAAATGATAGTGGAATAGGCAAGCACTGCCCCGGTGTTGCCAGCGCTGACGAAAGCCGAAGCCTCGCCTTTTTTAACCAGATCCACTCCAATCTTGATGGAGGATTTTTTTTTAGATCGGATCACCTTGCTGGGACTGTCATGCATCTCGACAACTTCATCCGCGTGCTCGACTTCGATGCCCAGGTGTTTCCAGTCCTCATATTTCTCCAGCTCCTGATACACTCGATGCGAGATACCCGTGAGAATAATAGGAATTTTAAATTCCCGTGCCGCCAACACAGAGCCTTCAACAATGGCTTCTGGAGCATAGTCTCCCCCCATTGCGTCAACAGCTATTTTCATTTTCGATTTTCTTCCTCCGGAAGGTTCAAAAGGGGATCCGCCAATTGCCTCTTCAAGGTAAAATTGGAGGAAATGAGGTTATCTAAAGCATGCGTCCGGCAATTTATTCGGGATAAGGCAATACCCTTTTCAATGGTTGAAATTCAAATAAACCGGTCCACCTGGATTGGAATCAATAGATATACTTAGACTGCTTCAACCTCTAAGACTTCTTTATCCTTATAGTATCCGCAGTGAAGACAAATATGGTGAGGCCGTTTAATCTCATGACATTGAGGACATTCACCGTAAGCGGGAACACTTAAATGATCATGCGAACGTCTCATTCCTTTTTTTGACTTGGATGTTCTTTTCTTGGGTACTGGCATGCTGATTTCCTTTAATAACTACTTCAGTTTATCTTTCAACGTTTTTAATACGGCCAATCGTGGATCGATTGAACTCTTATCCGAGCATTGACAATTTTTTTTATTTCGATTCACCCCACATTGAGAACAGATTCCCCGGCAATCTTCCCTGCATAACCGGGCCAGAGGCAAACTCAACATCATCTGGTCATAAACGGCTTGGGTTAAATCAATCCGATCATCGGAGTAATGCTCCATCTCAATATCCGAAGCATGGAGTTCAAAATCCGTATTCTGTTTTCCGGTCTCCTGATCGGAGACATAACGAGACGAAATTTTGGACCGAACCTTGTAATTCAACGGCTCCAAGCACCGGGAACAAATCATTTCCATTTCCGTAGAAATGGTTCCTTTAAGAAAGACTTCCCGGCCCACCTTCGAAAGACTTCCTTGAACGTAAACGTCCTTCCTTAAAATCCCTTCTTCCGGGTCGACCTTAAAATAATCCGGCCCTTCAACGAGCTCAAAAACATATTCCTCGTCACCCGAAATATCATCAAAATTTATGACCAAACTCATGGTCGACCCGCTGATTCAAAAGGCATCATGAATACTATAATTGTGTCACGTGTAAAGCGGGTAAGATACTAAAAATACTAGCTTTAATAAGCTAGAGAGTCAAGAAAAATTAATCCTTCAATCCCCACTCAGGACCGGGGATGACACTTGTCAAAAACCTCTCTCATCCTTTCTTGTACCACATGCGTATAGATTTGGGTGGTGGAAATGTCCGAATGACCCAACATTTGCTGAACTGAGCGCAAATTGGCTCCCCTCTCCAGGAGGTGGGTCGCAAAAGCATGCCGCAACGTGTGTGGAGAGACGGGCACCGAAATATTAGCCTTAAGGACATACTGCTTCAGAATTTTCCAGAAGGCCTGCCGGGTCATGGGCATTTTTCGGCGGGAAATGAAAAGCGCCGGGAGGATTCTATTTTTGACGAGCCGGGGGCGGCCTTGTTCCAGATAAACCTTCAAGTAAGATTGAGCTACCTCCCCCAGCGGAATCACCCGCTCCTTTCCTCCTTTTCCATAGGAGCGAATATACCCGACTTCCAGATTCATGTCGTTCAACTCCAATGATATCAATTCACTAACCCGCACTCCGGTGGCGTACAGGACCTCCAGCATGGCCTTGTCCCTGAGCCCCAGTGGGGTCTCTATATCAGGCTGATTTAAAAGAGCTTCCACCTCCTTCAAGGAAAGAGTATTCGGTAACTTGCGCCAGATCTTAGGAGTTTCCAAGGTCTCCACCGGGTTGTCCCTGATCAGGCTTTCCTCCATTAGGTATTTGAAAAACGATTTCAAGGAGGACAGGGAACGGGCGATGGATCTGGATGAGAGACCCTGATTGTGAAGACTTAATAGAAACTCTCGAATGTCCGATGGAGTGACGGACTTTAACGATGTCTTGGGCTGGAAGGAAACAAATCGAGAAATATCGCGCCGGTATCCATCCACCGTATTGGGTGAGTGCCGTTTCTCGACAAACAAATGCTCGGTAAATTCGCGGACTAGCTCTTCCATTTCAAAACCAGTTAAAGGTTTATTTATCAATAATTTATGATAAAATCCCCGAACAATCAATGAAATAATCGGTTCCCAGGAAAATTTGCTGAATATAATTAAATCAGTTAGAATTACACTAGCCTGTCAGTGAATCATTCATCTTCTCGATCGACCACCCACAAGAAAGACCGATATGGAACGAATCACGCTTATTCAACATCTGCGGCGACGCCAGAATATGGCAGAGGGTGCTACCGGGGAATTTACCAGCCTGATGATGGAAATTCTGGTGGCGGCCAAGTTCGTCTCGCTGCAAGTGAATAATGCGGGTTTGGGAGAAAATATCCTGGGGTTGACGGGCCGGGTCAACATCCAGGGCGAAGAGGTCCAAAAACTGGATGAATACGCCAATGAAATTTTCACCAAACTGCTGGGAAATTCCGGTCTCATTTGCGCCATTACCTCAGAGGAATATGACAAACCGGTGATCATTCCTCCGGATCAGGCAGGCAAATATGTTTTCACGATGGACCCGCTGGACGGTTCTTCCAACATCGACGTCAACGTCAGCATCGGCACCATTTTTTCCATCTATCGCAAGCAAAGCCCCGGCAAGGAAGTAACCGATGACGATTTGCTCCAAAAAGGGTCGCAACAAGTGGCGTCGGGTTACATCGTGTACGGTTCCAGTACAATGTTCGTTTACACTTCCGGCGAAGGTGTTCATGGGTTTACCCTCGATCCG
>JAUVMD010000258.1 GCA_030600405.1 Nitrospirota bacterium | reverse complement strand
TTTATATAATTGAAATTACTTGAGTAAGATGACATCTTATTCTAACTCAAAGGGCTCTTTTTGATAAATGAAACCGGATGTTTTCCGGTCCATATTCCGAAATAAAAACCCTTGATTCTTCATGGGTTGAGAAAATTCCATTGATTTTGTGGGTATTGTAGATAGTCTGCTACTGTATTTCCTCTAGAATTTTGGAATTCAACCGTTTTCCGAAACCATCGAAAAAGGTCTGGGAGTCGCGTCAGAGCGGGCCTTATACTCAAAGGAAAAAAGGGAAATTATTCGAATAGATGTTGTCTGATACGGCAGATTCAATATGACGATTCATCATCAGGGTTTGAAAATAATCGTGCTGACCGGGATGTATTTTGTTACGGCTTGGGGTGTCAGTATCCTGGGTTTGCCCAACAACTTTAGTTTACCTATTAATCCTGCGGCCGGGGTGGCGTTGGGAGGGTGTATCTGTTGCGGGATTCGGCTATGGCCGGGGGTGTTTTTGGGGGCGTTGGCGTTCAACGCCTGGTTCATGAATTATGTGGCCCCTGCCTCGGATTTGCCATTTTTTACCATGATGTTGACAAGTTCTGGAATGGCCTTGGCGGCTGTCGCTCAGGTGCTTGTGGGCACCTTTCTGTTTAACCGATTTATCAGTTCACTCAACCCTTTGAACCGGGCGAAGGATGTCCTGATCTTCATATTCCTTGTGGCGGCGGTGGGGTGTGCCGTCAGCGCCCCTGTGAGCCTGGGGATTCTCAGTTGGGGAGGTCATCTGCCCTGGGATAAATTTATTCAAGAAGGGTTCACCTGGTGGCTTGGGGATGTCATGGGGGTTCTCCTGGTCACTCCTCTATTTTTTGTATTTCGTCAGCCTTTAAGTTTTAGATGGACCCTCGCCCGCAGGCTTGAGGCCGGTATACTGTTATTTTTATTTTACATCACCAGCCAGGTAGTGTTTGGGGAGTGGTTGCAATACAGCCATTATCCGCTGGTCTACCTGCTGGCTCCTTGCCTCGTCTGGGCCGCGTATCGTTTCGGCCATCCCGGTACGGTGATTGTGATCCTGATGGTCTCCTCCACAGCGGTCTGGGGTACGATGGCGGGAAGAGGGCCGTTCACCCTGGGGTCTTTGGAAGAATCGTTTGCTTTGTTGCAATCGTATCTGTTGGTCCTGACGATCATGACGCTGATTCTATCCGCGGCGGCAACCGAAGCGGAGAACGCTCAAACGCAATCCGCCAGGTTTGGCCGGGTTCTGGATGAATCCTCCAATGAGATTTATTTGTTCGACGCGGAAACGCTCAAGTTCATTCAGGTCAACCGGGGAGCCCAGGAGAATCTCGGGTATTCGCTGGAGGAACTGAAATCCTTAACACCGTTGGATCTGAAGCCTGATTTCGCACGAAAGGATTTAGAAGCAATCCTTAAGCCGTTACGCAACGGAACAGACGATCTGGTGACTATCCAGACCCGGCACCAGCGTAAAGATGGAACTCTTTATCCGGTGGAGGTGAGACTTCAACTTTCCCATGCCGAGGTGTGGCCGGTGTTCGTTGCCATTGTTCAGGACATCACTGAAAAGAAAAAGACAGAAGAAGAATTATCCCTACACCGTCATAATCTCGTAGAACTGGTCATGCAAAGAACAGCGGATCTGGAATCGACGCATTTGCAACTGCTGCACGCCGAAAAATTATCCGCCACCGGCAAGATGGCCGCTTCCATGGCTCATGAATTCAACAATCCCATTTATGGCATACGCAATGTTCTTGAAAAAATAATGAGGCGGGTCCAAATGGAGGACAACAATAAACGCTTTATCCAATTAGCCATACAGGAGTGTGACCGGGTAGCGATGCTGATCCGGAAAGTTCTCGATTTTCACAGTCCGTCCACGGATGAAAAAGAATGGATTGATGTTCATGAATCCATCGACGACATGATTCTTATGATCCAGAAGAGATTCAGTGTGCGCGATATCCATCTGACCAAAGAATATGCAGCAGATATGCCAAATATTGAAGCCGTCCCGGACCAGTTCAAACAGGTTGTTTTAAATATTTTACAAAACGCCGAAGAAGCGATCCCCGGCGGTGGGGGTCGAGTGACCATTACCACATCTGCCGGGAACGGGATGGCGCAGATTCAAATCAAGGATACCGGAACGGGGATTTCCTCCCAAGTGATGAAGAATATTTTTGACCCGTTCTTTACCACCAAACCCAGTGTCAAGGGCACGGGGCTGGGGCTTTCCGTGGCCTTTGGCATCATCAAAAAACACAGGGGGGAAATTCGGGTAGACAGCCAGCCTGGACGCGGCGCCACCTTTACTATTTGCCTCCCGGTCAAGCGGGAGACCCCCGCCACCTTGCCCGGTTAAAAACAAAAGCCGGACTTCCCCCCCCCATATTTTTTCCTCCTATTTACTGACCTCCTATATCAAATGTCTTATAATAGACGAGTCACAGTAACACTAATTTATCGAGCCACAGTGCATCAAGCGGGAGCCCCTGTCTCTCGGGTTCCGTTAGAGAGATGCCGGACCCGATCAGAGCGCCCCGGATTTTCATGTCTGTTTTAACCATCAAGAATTGTCTCGACCCCGTCCTTCGTAAAAAGTGCGACTTGATTCAAGATATCAATGAGAATCTCGTGACCCTGTCCGAAGACATGATCGAAACCATGTACGCCGCCACGGGAGTGGGTTTGGCCGCTAATCAGGTAGGTATAGCTTCGAGATTGATCGTCGTAGACCTAGGGTTTAAAGAAGAAAAGCATGAGCCTCTCATCATCGTCAACCCTGTCATCACGGCCTCAGAGGAAGAACAAATAGGACAAGAAGGTTGCCTGAGCATTCCCGAGGTCTATGCCGACGTCAAACGATTCCAACAGGTGGAGGTGAAAGGCGTGGACCTGAACGGCAAGGACGTCCGTCTTGAGGCGGAGGGTTTTATGGCGCGCGCGTTCCAACATGAAATGGACCACCTCGAAGGAAAGTTGTTCTGGGATATGCTGGGCAAAGTAAAGCGGGATATGTTAAAACGGAAGTTTAAAAAAATACTGAAAGAGATGCAGGAATGAATCTCGTTTTCATGGGTACGCCGGACTTTGCCGTGCCGACTCTGAGGGCGCTCCATACTTCCCGGCATTCCGTGCTGGCAGTGGTAACTCAGCCGGACCGGCCCAAGGGGCGTGGGCAGGAGATGCAGGCTCCCCCGGTCAAGCGTTACGCGCTGGAAAACAGCCTCAAGGTTTATCAACCGGAAAAGGCCAGCGCACCCGAATTTGTCGCGGAACTTGCCGCATTGAAGCCCGACCTGATCGTG
>JAUVMD010000129.1 GCA_030600405.1 Nitrospirota bacterium | reverse complement strand
TTGCGCACTGAGGGAATGTTGCCGGCAGTCGTGTATAGCAGAAAATCCAACGTCAGCTTCACGGTGAACCCCAAGGATTTAAAAAAGCTGATCGAACAGGCGGGGATCAACAGCTTGATCGAGCTCGCCATCGAAGGGGACACTGAACCCCAACGGGTCGTGGTGATTAAAGATCATCAGCAACATCCCATTCGGGATGGATGGGAGCATGCCGATTTCCTGGAAGTGGACATGAAGCAGGAGATCAAAGTGGATGTTCCTATTGTCCTGGAAGGACATTCTCCCGGCGAAAAATTGGGCGGTATGGTCGAGCTCAATTTACATACGCTGAGTGTCAAATGTCTTCCCGGCGAAATTCCTGAGTCTATCAAAGTGGATATGACCCAGGTTGAACTCGATCAGGTGGTTCATGTCTCCGACTTGACGGTGCCTGACAATATTGAGGTTTTGGATAACTCGTCCGAGTCCGTGGTTTCGGTCCATGAGGTGAAGATTATAGAAGAAGCCCCGGCAGAGGAAGAATTGGTTGAAGACGCTGAGGAAGGTGCAGAGGAAGGTGCCGAAGCCCCGGCGGCCGATAAAGCCGAAGACAAGGGTGAGTCGGCTGAAGCCGAAAAGAAATAAAGCACGTGTACCTGATTCTAGGGTTGGGAAACCCCGGTCCCCGTTACGAGTTGACACGGCATAACATAGGGTTTTTGGTAATCGATACCCTGACCGAAAAACATCGGATCAAACTGGATCAACATCAATACCAGGCTCTGTGTGGCCGGGGTGAAATAGAGGGGTGCCCCGTTATTGTCTCCAAGGCCATGACGTATATGAATAAAAGCGGAGTGGCCGCCAAAGCGCTCCTGCGTGCTTTGGACATTCCCCCGGAGCGGATGATCGTCGTTCATGACGAAATCGATTTGCCTCTTGGAAAGATCAATAGAAAATTCAAGGGGGGCAACGCCGGTCACGGCGGCATCGGTTCCATTATTGAAAAACTGGGAACCGGCGAATTCGCACGGTTCCGTATTGGAGTGGGTCGCCCGGAAGACGGGGGAGAGGTTGTCGATTATGTGCTTTCTCCTTTCACCGGTGAGGAAATTCCCCAGGTCAACGAAACCCTGGAAGACGCGGTGCGCGGGATCGAAGAGACTCTGAAAGAACTCAACAAACAATCTAATCAAACGGAGGAACAACCAGAATGATAAAGGAATATAAGGGGGAGCTTTTTTTCGTCGCTCTTGCCGTGGGTCTATATGTGGTATTTGCGGTTTTCCAGGCAGCGCACAATTTCGTCTACCTGAGCCCGATCTTCGGATTGTTTGGACTGGCCATCGCGTGGAAGGTTTATGAATACGTCGACGACCAGTCCGAAGGCAACGAGAAAATGGTGGAAATCGCTGAATCCATCCACGAAGGCGCCATGGTGTTTCTCTCCCGCGAGTACCGCATTCTGGCGTATTTCGTAGGCGGTATATTTGTCCTGTTAGTAGTTTTTATCGGTGGCCAGCAGGGCATGTGGGTCGGATTCTGGACCGGCGCGGCTTATATTTTAGGTGCCGTGTGCTCCATGGCCGCCGGGTTCTTCGGCATGAACGCCGCCACCACCGCCAACGTGCGCACCGCGCAGGCCGCCAACGATACCGGCCAGGCCAAAGCCCTCGATGTCGCGTTTAACGGCGGGGCCGTGATGGGTCTGTGTGTAGCCAGCCTCGGTTTATTGGGCGTCGGCGGATTGTTCCTGATGTTCGGCCGCGGCGACAACGCCAGCATCATCAGCGGATTTGCCATGGGAGCCAGTTCCATCGCCCTGTTCGCCCGTGTCGGCGGCGGTATCTATACCAAAATCGCCGACGTCGGGTCCGACCTCGTCGGCAAAGTCGAAGCCGGAATTCCCGAAGACGATCCCCGCAACCCCGGCGTCATCGCAGATAACGTGGGCGACTGCGTGGGTGATACCGCCGGACTGGGTGCGGATATTTTTGAATCCTATGTGGGTTCCATGATCGCCACCATCGCCATCGCCGCCAGCATGGGTACCCAGAAAATGGAGTACATGGCGCTTCCCGTGATCATTTCCATGGCTGGCCTCGTTGCCTCCATCATCGGCATCCGCTCCATCCGCATCATGGCCAAGATGGATCCTGCCGCTGTACTTCGCAATTCCACCTTCGTCAGCGCCGGTGTTCTGTTGCTGGCCGGATTCATCGCCATTAAAGTGATGGATCTGCCGACGGGTGTGTTCGTGGCATTGGCGTTTGGATGTTTCGCGGGTATCGCAATCGGATTGATCACCGAATACTACACGGCTGGTAAACCCGTCGTCAAAATAGCCGAATCCAGTAAAACGGGGGTTGCGACTGTTATGATCACCGGTTTGGCCGTGGCCATGGAAAGCTGTGTCGCACCGATTCTGATCATCTGTCTGGCGATTTTCGTCGGCGCCTATTCCGCCGATCTGTACGGTGTTGCCCTGGCGGCCGTTGGCATGCTGGCCACCGTGGGAATCACCATGTCGGTCGACGCGTACGGACCGATCGCCGACAATGCCGGCGGCATTTCCGAAATGGCGGGTCTCGGTGAAGATACCCGTAAAATCACCGACGGCCTCGACGCGCTGGGCAACACCACCGCCGCCATCGGTAAGGGATTCGCCATCGGTTCGGCGGCGCTGACTGCTCTGGCCCTGTTTGCGGCCTACACCCAGGCGGCGGGCATCGAGTCCATCGACATCACCACCACCGAGGTGATCATCGGCTTGTTGATCGGCGGCATGGTGCCGTTTCTGGTCGCGTCGATTACCATGACCTCCGTCGGTAAAGGCGCTTTCGTGATGATCGAGGAAATCCGCCGTCAGTTCCGGGAAATCCCCGGCCTGCTGGAAGGCACTGGTAAACCCGATACCGCCAGTTGTATCGACATCTGTACCCGGACCGCGTTACGGGAAATGGTGGCGCCCGGCGTCATTGCGTTTCTCATGCCACTCCTCATCGGTTTTGTGCTGGGCAAGGAAGCCTTGGGGGGGATGCTGGTCGGTGCGACTTTGACCGGCGTTCTATTGGCCCTGTTCATGTCCAACGGCGGTGGCGCCTGGGACAACGCTAAGAAGTATGTCGAGAGCGGGCACCTGGGCGGCAAAGGCTCCGAAGCGCATAAGGCCCTGGTCGTGGGCGATACCGTGGGCGATCCGCTAAAAGACACATCGGGACCGGCGATGAACATCCTCATCAAGCTGATGTCCATTGTTTCCCTGGTTCTGGCGCCGCTTTTTATATAAGAACCATGAAATTTTTAACCGGGATGGAGAAACTCCATCCCGGTTTTTTTATTTTAAAGGGAACTCAACATGCCCGGAAAGAAGTTAAAATTCGGTTTTCACGACTTCATCAATGCCCAGCCTCTGCTCATTCCTCTCAAGGAGAAGGAACAGCAACTGGGAGTTTCCATGATCACCGGGTCCCCGGCCAACCTGGCTGAGTGGTTGAGTGTGGGGGAGCTTGATCTGGCGATGATTCCCTCCATTGAATATCTGAAGGATTCGGAGCAGTACCGCCTGCTTCCTGGAATCGCCGTGGCTTCCCGCGGGCCGGTGGGAACGGTGCTGTTGGCTTCACGCAAGCCTTTAGCGGAGGTGCAGTCGGTTGCGCTGGACGTCCGGTCCCGGACTTCCGCGGTGTTATTGCAGGTCTTGTTCGGGGAAGTGTTTCTTCCGAACGTATCTTTGGAACCCGCCGAACCCGATCCGCAGGCCATGTTGAAGAAACACGATGCCGCCCTCATCATCGGCGATCCCGCTTTCCTTCTGCGGTCTGCTTACCCCAACCTAGAGATTTATGACCTGAGTGAACAGTGGTTCGAGCAAACTGGTAAAACCTTTGTCCATGCCATCGTGGCGGTGCGCAACGGCATTGAACTGGATCAGGAATTTCTGAGAACGGTTCAGGTAGCCAAAACGGAAGGTCGGTCGCTCCTTGAAAGTATCGCGCGAACCGATTCAGAAAAATTGGGAATCACTTTTGAAACCTGCCTCGACTACCTGTCGAAAAAAATCATCTACGATCTGGGTAAGGAAGAAATAATCGGCCTCCTACATTTCCGCGACGTCTGTTTTGAGAAAGGTCTGCTCGACCAAAGGTCAACGATTCAATTCGTTGAGGTTTGATTCGATAGTTTTAGAAGGGTTTCAGCTGAACAGGCCGGCGAACCAGTTCCAGATGGCGGCGAAGAAGTTTTCCATCCATTCAACAAACTTCTGAGATTCCTGGCTTGAGTCGTCTTCTTCGGCCTCGGTGTCCTCTGGAGCCTCTTCATCCTGACTTTCCGGAAGAATTTCTCCCGGTACAAAGCCAGGCTCGGTGTCTATCCCATCTATAAGGGAAGGCGGCACGGGAGGCGCTTCTATGGGGGGTTCCACTTTTTCTTTCAGCCTCATCACATCTTCGTCGAGGGTGGACAGCGAATTCTGGTGGGTCTTCAGGGTGGTGTCCATGTCGGCCTTGAATTGCTGTAAATCCTGATTCAGGGCATCCAACGATTGTTTGTTTTGACGGGTTTGCCCCGCTTCCGTATCCAACGCATTCAACTGGGCTTCCAGTTGGGCGAGCTTGGCGAGGGTCTCGTTATGAAATTTCATCTGTTCCTGATACAGATAGAAGCCACCGGCGCCCACGCCGCCCGCGACGATCAGCAGAAAGAAAAGTAAAATTCCCCAGACGCCGGAAGATTTTTTTTCCATTTTGCGTTTGGGAGAAGGCGCCAGAGCGGGCGGAAGAGATTCCTCGGGAAGGGAGGTCGCCGGTTCCTGCTCCGGGAGGTCGCTTTTTTTTTCAGGAGAAGACTTTTCTCCGGAGGCCGGATCGGGCTTCGCGGAATCCTTTTCAGGCTTCGGGTTTTTTCCTTTACTGGCCAAGGGGGTCCCTCTGGGTTTAATGGATAATTTTATTTAAGGGAAATTCGACGATGTCTTCCGCGCCGGCGCTTTTCAGATCCGGCACGATCTCCCGCACTAGTTTTTCCTCGAGGATGACCGTCAGGTCCACCCAGTTTTCATCGGTCAAATTGGCGAGGGTGGGTTTCACCTCCGGCGGAAGAATTTTTATCACTGCGTCCAGGGATTTTTTGGGAACGTTCATCAGTAGCCCCACATTTTTATTGGCGGCCATGGCGCCTTTG
>JAUVMD010000087.1 GCA_030600405.1 Nitrospirota bacterium | reverse complement strand
GTACGATCCGAAAACTGACACCTGGAAAAAGCTAATGCCCATCCCCACCCCGCGCGACCACCTCACTGTCTCCGTGACAAATGGATTGCTGTACGCCATCGGTGGGCGCGTCAACGTCAACTACAATCAAAATTTAAATGCCCACGAAGCCTACGATCCTAAATCAAACCAGTGGAAATCGCTCGCACCCCTACCAACGGCGCGCTCCGGCATCACTTCGCAATATATAAAAGGAAAGATTTACGTGTTCGGCGGTGAGTCGGGCGAGGGCACGTTCAGCGAAAATGAAGCGTATGACCCGAAGACGAATCAATGGCACACCCAGCCGCCCATGCCCAAATCCTGCCACGGACTCGGTTCAGCGCTGGTAAACGGAAACATTCATCTCTTGAACGGCGGACCCCACCCCGGTGGTGGCGGCAGTACCTACCACCAGGTGTTCACACCGAAATAATTCAACGGCAGCTGGACTCGATGATCTCTCGCGGGTTGGCGGTGGTTTTGCACAGGTAAGATTCTTCTTCGCCTTCTTTAATAGATGTCTGCTCGGCGCGAAGGGAATAGACCGTCACTTCGTTATGAAGTGCGTGGGCGGCATTTTTCGCGGCGGTTTGGTTGATCTTCTCGAAATTTTTTGGCAGCCCCTGCCAGCCGATCAAGACCTTATGATCCTCGAACTTTACCCATGCCACCTCCGGGATACCGTGCAGGTAGGTCAACGCCTCGTCCAGTACCTGCCAGGGAGCCCGCTCCCCCCGTGCTTCAGCGCTAATGAGCACCCAGAGGGTTAGTATTACCGAAACAACAAGCAAAATTCTCCGATTCAAATTTTCTCCCTTCTCAAAATTTTTTATTCCCTGCTTTCAAAGTACTGTCTTAAAAATTCAGTCAAATTCGCCGTGGCAATTTTGGCGTGTTGGCCGAGATCGATCATGCCTTTCAGGTCACCGGGGTGAGTGAGGACGTGCCACCCGGCTTTCAGCTTCGAGACCTCGCCGTCCTCTTCCACCAGATAGGAACAGTCGATCAATTCCTGAACCGCCGTGTCCGTGATAGCCCTCACCGAAATAAAAGGAATATTTCGAGCTTGGGCCTCCTCCGCTAGAGCCGAGGTTTCCATATCCACTGCCACGGCGGAATACTTTTCTCTCAGATTCTTTTTTTCCTGTGGCGTTGCCGCTACGTGATCAACCGTCAGCAAGATTCTCCCGCGTAGTGCCGCAGTTGAATTAAAAATTTCCTTATTTAATGAATAACTTTTCACGCCTTCGTCCGGGTGAGAAGAATCCATTTTAATAACCTTATCAGCTACAATCAGGTCACCGACCTCCAAAGATGGGTCCAGTGCCCCGGCATAGCCGATGGAAATTATTTCCTTTAAGTCATATCGCTCCGCCACTTCCACCAGAGCCCGCCTCGCCCGGTCACGTCCCATACCGGAACGCACCAGGACGATAGGCACACCCTGCCACTCCCCGACAAAGGCATTGCCGGTTGGCAAGCGCAGGGTGTCGGTTATCTGCATTTGGTTTTTAATGCCGGCGATTTCGTCTTTGATAGCGCCGATAATGGCGATTCGCTTTTCCATATTTAAATTGTACCCGTTGTCGTCCTGTGAAAAAATTTTATTTTAGGCAAAGCCGGGGGCCTGTGCTATCGTTCCCCCCGGACAAGGCCCGGAGCAAATTTTTTCCCCTCCTTGGCAAGAAGGGGATGCAGGGGAGGTTATGGTAATCCCGACCTTGATTTTTGGGTTTATCCAGTGATCCTGTCAAAATCAACCTCACCTGTATCCTCCCCTTAGTAAGGGGAGGAATATTTTATTAACCTCGCGACGCAAATGTTTCCCTTAAACCGAAAACCCTATGCCCAAGGAAAAACACACCCTACCCGTTAAACTCGGCGACCATTTGGAACTGACGGTGGAGACGCTCGCCTCCAGTGGTGACGGGCTGTGCCGTCATGAGGGATACACCTTGTTCGTGCCAACGGGACTGCCCGGGGACGTCGCCCGGTGCGAAATCATGAAGACCACACCGCGCTTCGGTGTGGCGCGTGTAATCCAATTTTCACAACAATCGAAGGACCGGGTAGCGGCGCCCTGCCCTGTGTTTCCGGAATGTGGCGGGTGCAAACTCCAGCATCTGGACTACGGCCAACAAATGGCATTCAAGGTGCAGTCCGTCACCGACGCACTGAAACGCATCGGAAAAATAAAGATCCCCGTGGCTATCGAGACCGTGCCCGCCGAGCGGACACTACACTACCGCAACAAGGGAAGCTTCGCGCTGAGCCATCGCAGAGGCAAACCGCGTATCGGTTTCTATAAGGAGGGCACGCACGAAGTGGTGGACTCAGGCACCTGTGACACCGTGCTGGAGCCCATCAACGCCATCAAGGAATGGGTGCGCGGCCTGATGCAACAGCATCGCCTCTCTATCTACCACGAGAAAAATCATAAAGGACTGATACGTGGACTGGTGGTACGCCACTCCCCGGAAACCGAACAGAGCCTGCTCGGCTTCGTGACCACCACCGGGGAATTTCCGCCCAAGTTTATCGAACAACTGCTGAACCGGAAAAGCCTGATCGACCTCGGTGTCGCCGGTGTGGTGCGCAACATCAACAACATAAAAACCAATGTGATCTTCGGCAATAGAACCGAAAAACTCTGGGGGAATGATTTTCTAACCGACCGTCTCGGCGACCTCGAGTTCCAACTCTCGCTCACTTCGTTCTTTCAAGTGAACCCATTTCAAACGGTGAAACTGTATGATTCCATCAAAGAATGGGTATTACAGAAACCGGGTCCGGTGGTGGACGCGTATTGCGGCAACGGCGGCATCAGCCTGTGGCTGGCGAAGGCGGGCATTGGGGTCACTGGAGTAGACGAGTCCACCGCGTCGGTGGACGACGCCAAAGAAAGCGCGAAACGCAACAACCTGCCCAACTGCCGGTTCGTCAAGAGGACGATCGAACAATTTTTGGCGGACCCGGACTCAATCGGGCCCGTTCAAACCCTGATCGTGGACCCACCGCGCAAGGGTTGTTCCGAGCAGGTGATTAACGCCATATCCCAACTGAATGTCGAGCGGGTGATTTATGTCTCGTGCAATCCCGCCACCCTGGCGCGCGATCTGTCGCGGCTGACGGATTACAGCATCAAAGCCATCAAAGTCATCGACATGTTTCCGCAAACAGCCCACGTTGAAACGGCCGTGTTATTGAAACAAACTCTGTCACCCTGAGCCTGTCGAAGGGCGACAGAAAGGAAGAATCCCCCCAGCCCCCTTTACAAGGGGGAGCTATTAAAACCCCGCGTGTTTAGGGGTGCGGGGGAAGGGAATGACGTCGCGGATGTTTTCGACGCCGGTGGTGAACTGCACAAGACGCTCGAACCCGAGTCCAAAACCGGAATGCGGCGCAGAACCAAATTTACGCAGATCGAGATACCACCCGTACTCTTCGGGGTCCAGTTCCTTTTCCTGGATGCGCTTCAACAGCGTTTCATAATCATCCTCGCGCTGACTGCCGCCGATGATCTCGCCCAGCCGCGGCAGAAGCACATCCATGGCGCGTACGGTTTCGCCGTCTTCGTTGAGCTTCATGTAAAACGGCTTGATGGTTTCCGGATAGTTATAGATGATCACCGGCTTCTTGAACACCTTCTCTGCAAGGTAACGTTCGTGCTCGGCCTGCAGGTTGCATCCCCATTCCACCGAATACTCGAAATTCTCGTTGGTTTTTTCGAGCAGATGAATCGCTTCGGAATACGGGAGCCGTTCAAAATCGTGACTCACCACCTGGTTTAGCGTTTCCAGTAGATGCTTGTCGACACGCTGATTGAAAAACTCGAGGTCGCCGGTGCAGTGCTCCAGCACATCATTGAACAGAAATTGAATGAACTCCTGCGCCAGCTCCATGTTGTCGTCGAGATCGTAAAACGCCATCTCCGGTTCGATCATCCAGAATTCGGCGAGGTGGCGGCTGGTGTTGGAGTTTTCGGCGCGGAACGTTGGGCCGAAGGTATAGACCAGCGACAAGGCCATGGCGTAGATTTCAGCTTCCAATTGACCGCTCACGGTAAGGCTGGTTTTCTTGCCGAAAAAATCTTCGTTGTAATCAATTTTCCCATCGTTTTTCGGAGGGTTGATCATATCCAGTGTCGTCACCTGAAACATTTCCCCTGCGCCTTCACAATCGCTCGTGGTAATAATCGGCGTGTGCAGGTACAGAAATCCACGATCGTTGAAGAAGCGGTGGATGGAAAACGCCAAGCGGTTGCGCACGCGCATCACCGCGCCTATGGTGTTGGTGCGGGGGCGCAGATGGGAAATCTCCCGTAGATATTCCAGCGAGTGAAATTTTTTCTGCAGGGGATAGTGTTCCGGATCGGCGGAACCATGCACCTCGATGGACGCCGCCTGCACTTCCACCGACTGGCCTTTGCCCTGCGACGCCACCAGATTGCCGTGAATGGAAACACAACTGCCGGTGGTCAACGGCTTGTCCCAATCCTTGAAGGAGTCGAGTTTATGATCGGCAATGATCTGGATATTCTTCAGGCACGACCCGTCGTTGACCTCAATAAAAGAAAACCCGCCCTTGGAATCGCGCCGCGTCCGCACCCATCCCTGTACCAGAACGCCCTCGCGCGGTTCACCCGCCAGCAAGGCTTTCACTGTATCGCGTTTCTTCTTCGCCATTGGGTAACCGCTCCCTTTGTTGATTGCCGGCACCGTATGCCGCCGATGCCTACTATAAGCCCTTTTTCAATTCCTTGGAAAGGCCAAAATTCATCGCCCCGCCGCCCGCCACAACCGTCATTGACAAGACCGGCCTTTTTCGATATTTTAAGTCTGCATTATTGCGCGAACCGGAAAAACTCTTTTGTTTATAAATAGTTAGAAATAGATCAATAAGTTCCAAGGAGTAGTCGTGTTTCTTTTTGCCAACTTTCTCTCTGCACTTGCCAAGATATTGGGAATAGCCTTGGAAATATATATGTGGGTTATTATTGCCCGTGCGCTATTATCCTGGGTGAACCCAGATCCCAACAACCCGATTGTGCGATTTTTAAACAGCATCACCGAACCGGTGCTGTATCGTGTTCGTAAAGCGGTTCCGATGCACGGGATAGGTCTCGACCTGTCACCGATCATCGTAATATTGGCAATCTATTTTCTGCAAATTTTTCTAGTGCAGTCGCTACAAATGGCGGCGATACAACTACGTTAATTATGCGTCTCGACTACGACAGCATTCTGGCACAAACCTTTAAAAATTCCTTGCGCGGCTACAGTAAAGAGGAAGTTCAGGACTTTCTCAAAATTGTGGCGAAAGATTTCAAGGAGATGAAGCGGGACCTCGCGCGCTTGCGGGAAGAATTGAACATGAAGGACCGGCAGGTTCGGGGGCTGGATGAAGCGCTGGTCGCCGGACAAACCCAACGGACGGATAACTTTGAAAACCTGCGTTCGTCTCTTCAGGAAAAGGCGCGGAAGTTCGTAAACCAGGCCCGCGATGAGGCTGACCGGCACAAACGAAAAGTTGAAGCTGAAGTCAACCATCTCCAGGGTGATATCCGCCGCCTGAAAACGGAGAGAACGTATTTGATCAACAACCTCAGAGCCGCCACCAAATCCTTCACCAACTCGCGAAACAAATAGAGGCCGATCCGGTCGGATTCATGACCCTTGAAATCAAACCCTGCAAAGCCGGCATCCAGTTTGCGGCGGCTATTCAACCACGGGCGTCGCGTAATCAGATTCTGGGAATCCACAACCATTGCCTGAAAATCAAACTGACCTCGCCGCCGGTGGACGGCGCGGCCAACCAGGCATGCATCAAGTTTCTAGCGAAAACATTTAGCATCAGCCCTTCGAGCATTGCCATCGTCAAGGGCGAAACCAGCAAGAACAAAATCATCCAATTCGAGGGAATGGACTCCAGAACTTTTATGAACACACTCGAACCCCTGATTTCAGAGACGGATTGAGAAAATAAAAATGGTTAAAACAATTGAATACATCGACGGCGTGGTGCGGATGATCGATCAGACCCGCCTGCCCAATGAAAAAGTGTTCGTCGACTGTAAGACGGTCGAGGACGTCGGCCGCGCCATCAAAACCATGGTCATTCGCGGCGCGCCGGCCATCGGCGTGGCAGCGGCGATGG
>JAUVMD010000285.1 GCA_030600405.1 Nitrospirota bacterium | reverse complement strand
CGTGAGGTTGGTAAACACTGCAACCGCAAACCGCTATTCCCGCGCCCGCTTGAGTGCCAGTGAATGGGAAGATACCTCGATACAGCATTTATCGACCCCCTGGCCGGTCATTTCCGAAAGCATGCGGTTGATCTCCAACGCCTCCGGCGTGGTCATGGGGGCGGGGTATTCCGTTCCGCCGTAGCGGTAATTGATGGAACCGATGACGCCGCAGGAATGTCCCGCCGTTTCAAAAATCCGTTCCAGCAGATAGGTCAACGTGGTTTTGCCATTGGTTCCCGTGATGCCAATCAAATCCAGCTGGTCCGAGGGGCGCCCGTAAAACCGGTCGGACACCCAGGCCAGCACATGCCGCGAGTCGTCCACGTGAATGGCAGTAACGCCGGAACTCTGAAAACCTGCCTCCGCAATCTGTTTCTGGAGCATTTCCGTGACGAATGCCCCGGCCTTCTTTTCGATGGCCTGTCCGATAAACCGGCCGCCGTCGTGGTGGTGACCGGGCATGGCGATGAACAATCCCTCCGGCTCCACCTTGCGGGAGTCGTAGGCGATGGATGAAATATCGCGGTCCAGTGTTCCTGTTACGTCAGCCATGGGATAACCGTCGATCAGGTCTAAAAGTTTTTGACCCATAAACACTCGAATGAAGGCGTGACTTGCGGTTCGGAACCCACCGGCCTCACCTTCGGGAATTGCGTTACACCCGGTCGAGCACAAACACCCGATCCAAACTGGAAGGGATGTGCAGGTACCGTAACGTTTTCCGGGCGATTTTTTGAAACACCGGGGCGGCCACTTCGCTTCCCCAATACGATTTTTGCGGCTCGTCGATCATCACCAGGATGACCAGCCGGGGCGCGTCCGCCGGAACGAATCCGATGAACGACGCAAGATATTTGGTTTTCGAATAACTTTGAGTTGCCGGGTCGATCTTCTGGGCGGTGCCGGTTTTGCCGGCCACCTCAAAACCGGGAATCGCGGCATTGACTCCGGTTCCGGTTTTCACCACCGATTTGAGAATGGTGATCATTTGCCGGCTAGTTTCTTCTGAGAGCACCGTCTGGATGATCTCGGGCTCGAATGTTTTTTCAACGGTTCCGTTTTTAAGAATGGCCTGGGTCATTCGTGGGCGGATGAGCATCCCGCCATTGGCAATGGCGGCAATGGCGGAAACCATCTGGATGGGGGTCACGGAAATTTCATGGCCGAAGGACATGGAAGCCAAAGACAATCCCGACCACTGCGAGAGACTTCGCAAGGATCCCGAAGCTTCTCCAGGGAGATCCATTCCCAGTTTGCTGCCGAACCCAAACTTTTGCATGTAGTCAAAGAAGCGGTTTCTGCCCAGTTCCTGAGCGATTTTGATTGCGCCGATATTGCTCGACTTGGCGATGATATTACGTAGGGTCAGCCATCCGAACTGGTGGTTGGATGCTTCGCCGATGCGCGACTTGCCCACCTTGAATGATCCGTTTTCACAGAAAAAGATATCGTCCGGTCCCGCCAGGCCTTCTTCCAGAGTGGCCGCGGCTACAATCGGCTTGAAAATCGACCCCGGCTCGTAGGCGCTGGCCACGGCGTCGTTCCGCCAAAAGTGCTTGGGATAGGCCGAGTAGTTGTTCGGGTTGAATTCGGGAGCGGATGCCAGAGCGTAGACGGCACCGGTATAGGGGTCCATGACAATCACCAGCCCGCTTTTGGCCTGGTATTCCCGGACCTGTTGTTTGAGCTCCCGCTCGGCGATAAACTGAATGACTTCGTCCAGGGTCAGCACGACGTCCCGTTTTCCCTTGTTGATCTCTTGAGCGTAGGCGGTGGTCCACAAAAAGCGCCCGCGCGCATCTTTTTCCAGTACGGATCGTTGCGGATTTCCTTTTAAGACGGTGTGATGAAAATGCTCGACTCCGGCCAGGCCCTGGTTGTCCAATCCTACGAAACCGAGGACGCTGGCGGCGAGTTTGCGTTTCGGGTAATACCGCTTGGCTTCGGCGATGAATCCGATACCGGCGAGATCCAACTGCTTGAGTTTTTCGATGGCGTTCATTTCGCTTTTGCGTTTGATCCAGACGAAATGCCGGTCGGATTTCAGTTTCTTCAGAACCGTCTTTGGGTTCAGTTTCAGCACGTTGGCAAGTGTCCGGGCGGTGTTGTCTTGGTCGATAACGCTTTTGGGGTCGGCGTAAACCGATTCGACCTGGATATTGGTGGCCAGCTGGTTCCGGTTGCGGTCATAAATATTGCCTCGGCCGGAAGTGATTTCCACGGTTCGCAGGTACTGTTTATCCGATTGGGCGGCGAGGTGATCGTGCTGGATGATTTGGAGGTGAACCAGCCGCCCTACCAATACGAGACCAAAAACGGACAGAAATAGGGAGACCATCGCCAGCCTGCCCTTGACGGCCTGCACGGAAGTGCGATTGGATTTGGATTTGTGATTTTGCATGACGTTATTTCAGCAGAATGGTGACCACTTGCCCGGGTTGCGGTTCTTGCATATCAATCTGGGTTTCCGCCAAGTACTGAATGCGGTCCAGCGACATCAGGCTATCCCGCTCGAGTTTCAGCAGGCTGTTTTCCTGAATCAGTTCCTGATGCAGGCGCTTCTGACCCTGAAATTCATAAGCCAGGTTCACCAATTTGACGTTGGGCCAGACATAGACCAGGGCGCACACGAGAAACAGAAGGCCCGTCAGAACCACCACCCCAAACTCCCGGGGTGATACGTGAAACCATTGGGTCACCAGTTTGCGGGCGAACTTAAGCATAAATTCTCTCAGCCGCTCTCAGTTTGGAGCTGGAAGCACGGGGATTGGCTTTCACCTCCTCCGCGGACGGTGTGACCACGCGGCGGGTCAATACCTTGAGCCGGCTCTTTTTTCCGCAAACGCAGATGGGCGTTTTCGGAGGACAGATGCATCCTTTCGCTTCATCCTGGAAAAAACGCTTCACAATGCGGTCTTCCAGGGAATGAAAAGAGATCACCACCAGTCGGGCGGTGGCGTTCAAAATTTGCAGGGAGTCGGTAAGAGAGGTTCGGAGATGATCAAGTTCTCGGT
>JAUVMD010000014.1 GCA_030600405.1 Nitrospirota bacterium | reverse complement strand
TTATCGCTGCTGATCGCTCCGAGGAAAGCCACCAGGGCCGCCTGTTCATTTTTCGTCAGTTTGAGCGGCTTCATCAGCGGGTCTTTCACTCCCGCTCTGGGTTCTTCTCCACCCTTGTTGTAGAACTCAATTACCTCTTCCAGGGTAAAGAACACGCCGGTGTGCATGTACGGCTCGGTCCATTTGATTTCCCTTAAGGGTGCCGTGCGCCACTTGTGAATATCATCGGGGCGATGCGTGGAGAAGTAGAGACCCTTGTCCTCATCCACCTCGTCATAATTCAAAATCCCAAACGCCTTGGATCGGTAGCGAATGGAAATCTGACGGAGCGGGTCTTCGTCAAACGCCTCGTTGCGCGGGACGCCGATATTATGGAAATCCTGGTTGGTGAACAGCGGACCGTCATGACACTGAATACAGCGGGCTTTCCCTTTGAAGAGTTTCATGCCCAGGATCTGCTGTTTGGTCATGGCGGTTTTGTCGCCGTTCATGTAACGGTCGAAGGCGTTGTCTTTCGGGTCGGAATTGAGCGTGCGCTCGAACGCGGCTACCGCCCGGGCGGCATTGTCCCAGGTCGGAGGTTCGCCAAAAATCTCCTGCGAAAGCTTCACGTATTCCGGAACCTGCCGCAGTCTCGCTTCGGCCATCTGGGCGGAAACGTTGTTGGACTCCTGGCCAAAACCCGCGGCGCCGACTTGCGCTTCAAGGCTCAACGATCTTCCGTCCCAGAAGTATTTGTTCAAATACCCGTTGTTCATAATGGATTGCCCGGCGCGGAAATGCAGGGTTCCCGGGTAGCCGAATGAAAGATCATCCGGCTGGGTCCAGGCGGTTTCCGGCCGGTGGCACGCCGCGCAGGGTGTGCTGCCGTCTCCGGACAACCGTGGATCAAAAAACAACATCGCTCCGAGTTCGATTTTCTTCGCCGTGGTCACATTGTCCTTCTGAATATCAAGTGGTAGGGGCGGCAGAGGTCCGATGGGGCGGGGTTCTTTCGAACCCTGTGATCCAGAATAGGCGGGCGCTGCTAATGCAATCATCGTCACCACTGCAATCAACGCCATCCCAAAGTTCAAAAACATTTTTTTGTTCATAACATTTCCCTCACTTGTACTTGGTTATGAATTCTCTTACTTTGTATCCGACTTTTTTCATTGTTTCAGGAGACCTTTTCTCCAAACTCCATCTCTATTATTCTTGGCAAGTCTTTAAGCCAACTGTAAACGCGCGTCAGGAATTTTTTCGTATTCTTGTGAATTGAGCTGACCAGCCTTTCTCAAACCCCTACCGAACTCTCAACTAAAACACTTGAAAATGGCCTGCCTTTAGTGATATCGCGGCCTGTATGTTATTAAGACTCGATTGCTCAACATATATTCCAAAAAAACCGCGAAGTGGATATCCGTCACAGTCTGTAATAAAGGTAGGAGTTTGTCTTAGGCGGGATAATGAGGAAAGGTGGCCGGCAATGGTTCCTGGCCGGCGTACTATTCGATCAATTTGTTTTCTAAAGCATAACGGATCAATTGTGAGTTATTTTTGAGGTTCAGTTTTTCCAGGATATGGGTGCGGTGCGTGCTGATGGTTTTGACACTCAATATCAGTTCCTCGGCAATCTCGGATACGGTTTTTCCGTCACCGATCATACACAGCACCTGGTATTCACGGTCGGACAAAAGTTCGTGTGGGATCCGTTCGGAGTGTAAAAAACTGTGGGCCAACTTTTGGGCCAGCTTGGAACTGATGAATTCTTCCCCGTGGTGAACCGTTTTGATGGCATTCACCAGTTGATCGGAGGCGCTACCCTTGTGCACATATCCCGAAGCCCCCGCCTGGAGAAATCTTACCGCAATACGGTCCTCGGGATACATGCTCAACACCAGAACCGGGAGCTTGGGGTATTCCGCCTTCAATTGCTTCAAGGTATCCAGGCTGCTTTTGCCGGGCATGGAAACATCCAGGACCACCACATCGTAGGAGGTTTTCCGCACGGCTTCCAAAACTGCATGTCCATTATCGACGTCCCCGATGGCAACGATGTCCGGGGTCTCTGAGAGGATCAGTTTCAGACCTTCCCGGAAGACGGCATGATCATCCGCCAGCAGAACCTTGATTTTATGGACGTGCTCATTTTCCATATTCAACCTCTCGGGATTCTTACGGTGATGGTGGTGCCCTGGCCCTGACTGCCGCGGATCTGGACTTCCCCATCCCACAGCAGGGCTCGTTCCTTCATTCCTAACAGGCCCAGTGATTTGGGATCGGAAATCTGACTTTCCGAAATCCCTTTGCCGTTATCCGCAATTTGCAACACCATATTACCGTTGTCCTCACAAAACTTGATGGCAATTTTACTGGCCTTGGCGTGGCGCGCGACATTGGTCAAAGTCTCTTGCAGGATACGGAAAAGGGCGGTGCCAAGATCTGGCTCAAAATCAATGTCACGAAAACTTAAATTGAGATCACACCGGATTCCGGTCCGCTTCTGAAACTCCTGAGCATGCCACTCAATGGCTTCTGAAAGGCCGAGGACATCCAGCACTTCCGGCCGCAGCTCCGAAGATATTCTTTGCACATTCTGAATGGTTTGGTCCATGAGATCAGCCATCGAGCGTGTCTTTTTCAGGAGCAGTTTCTGGTTTTTGGGGAGTTTCTTTTCCACCCAGGAAAGATCGATTTTGAGAGCGGTCAATGTTTGCCCCAGCTCATCATGGACTTCCCGGGCGATCCGGATCCGTTCTTCTTCCCGCACCGTTTGCAGGTGGTTGAACAGATTGCGCAGTTCCTGGTGCGATTGTCTAAGTTTTTCCTCCGCCCGTTTGCGTTCGGTGATCCGGCCAAGCTGGGTCCCAATATTGACCATCACTTCCAATAGCGCATCATCCGGTTCTATAGCTTCGGTAGAAAAGAACTCCAGCACCGCAACAACTTTCTTTCCTGTCAGTATGGGAAAACCAAAACCCGCTTTCACTCCCAGGTTGTTGGCCAGCTTGGCTCTGGGAAAATTGGGGTCTTTATTAACATCGACGATCCAGGCGGGTTGACCAGAAGTCAAAACCCTTCCGGGAAGTCCTATGCCGGGAAGAAACCGAGTCGCTTCCGTAATACTTTTGAAAGTTGCAAAGCGTTCCGGTTCATCCAGGTGCCAGACTTCTGTAGGAATCAGCTCTCCGGCATCTTCGTCAAACAGGTATAAGTGCCCGACGGGCCAACCTGTAAGCTTGCAAACATTGTCGAGACACACTTGAACCGCATCTTCCAAGAAAACTGCCTCGTTGGCGGCGACGGCCACATCCTTAAGCAAGTGCTTGAACTCGGTCTCATCATGTAATTTCAATTCCGCCAGTTTTCGCCGACTGATATCCTCTTTGATGGCCAGAAAATGTGTGATGACACCTCTTTCATTTTTAATGGCAGAAATGGAAGCCAATTCCCAAAATAATTCCCCATTCCTCTTCTTGTTGTGAAATTCTCCCAGCCATTCTCCCCCCGCAGTAATAGTTTCCCATAAACTTTTATAATCTAAAGAAGCGGTTTCTCCCGATTTCAAGAGGCGTGGATTTTTCCCCATGACTTCTTCAGCGCTGTATCCTGTCACCCGGGTGAATTTGGGGTTGACGTACTCAATATTTCCCTTGAGATCGGTGATAATGATCGAGCAGGGACTTTGCTCTACCGCCTGGGATAATTTTCTTAATTCCCCTTCCAATCGCTTGCGTTCGGTCATGTCACGCAATACTCCAATGAACCATCTGCGTTTACCAAGGATCATTTCGCTGACCGCGAGCTCAAGCGGGAAGATCGACCCATCCTTCCGCATCCCGGGCACTTCCCGCGCATACCCGAAAATGCTGTCCTGGCCCGTGTACAAATATTTTTTGATGTAGTCGTCGTGCTCCCTTTTATTAGGATCTGGCATCAGAAGATTGATGGGCTGGCCGATGATTTCGTCGGCCTGGTAGCCAAAAATCCGTTCGGCGGCTGGATTGAACGATTGAACGATACCTTCTTCGTTGATGGTGATGATTCCTTCCGCCATATTTTTCAAAATCGCCTGGAGGTGGATTCGCTTATCCTGGATTTCATTCACCAGATGCAGAGCCCGGCGGCGCCCCGAGTCGAGAGTGATGGAAAGGAACAGAGACAACGCCATGGTCAGCCCCAAGGAAAGCGTGACCGCCCAGCGTGTGGCTCGGTACGATTGGTAAGCCTCAGCCACATCGATTTCGGTGGTCAATCCGAAGCCCAATTCCTCGTTCCACAACCAGGCGCCCACCACCGGCACCCCGCGATAATCCCGGTAGCCATCCAGATTGACCCCAGCTTGGCCCGCCACCGCTTGCTGAGCCATATGGGTCAAGGGCTGTTCCTGCCGGGGCAGAGCCGGTTGAAACCCTTCAGCCAGATTTCCCCCTGGGTCTCGAATTTCTATATTGAGAATACCCCGCTTCCCGGGAGAGAGGAGACCGATCTGGCGCAATTGATCGTCGAAACGGCTTTCGGTAATAAGCTTTCCGTTCTCATCGAAGGCATACGTTTCGCCTGTTTTCCCCACCCGGCCCAGCTGGGTGATGCGTGTGAAATGCAGGGAAGGATCGATCCGGAACGTCAGCACGGCCAGAACCGAGCCATTATCCATAATCGGCGCCGCCACGAACATGGTGGGTTGGCCTTCGGCCAATTCCCCCGAAGGACTGGGTAATAGAACATCGGAAACCAAAAGTTGGCTGATCAGAACATTGCCATCAAAAACCCGGCTGAGGAAATCATCGTGTTCGGAAAGCAGATTGACGGCACCGATATTCGAATCGCGCATGGAACCCACGTTGACCCATTCGGGGGTAATGATAAAAAAACCGGCAAATTCCTTTTCCAGGATGGTTGGCTTGAGCAGGGTTCGCAACTCGGAGAGGACAGGACTGGTTAGCAGGGCCTCCCGATTTCGCGGCACCTCGAGTTGGGCTTTGACGAGACGACGCAACTCCGGAGAAAAAGCCCAGGTGGTCACCTCCGTCATGCGCTTACTCACCCAATTGTGTAAAGCCTCCTGTGTGGTTATAAGGATCGTGTCCAGAGTGCTGTGAGTCTCTTGGCGGGTCTGAGTATCGATTTTTTCCAGAATCAACCAGCCGATGGTGATGGAAAACAGGATCAGGGCCATCGCCGAGGTCCAGATCAAGCCACGGTCAAAGGGTAGATGGCGCAAACGAACGTTCTTCCTTTTTTCTGAGAATCCTGCCGAGACAACCATGATTCAGCTTTCCGAGTCGGTCGGTTCGATTAAGCCGTTTTGGACGGCCAAATGAGTTCCTATCCCCGTAATAATATTCCTCGCGGGAGTCTATAAACAATAAAAATCAAACAATTCCTCTGATTTTATTTTATGGATTCCGCCTATGCGTAAATATTCCTTGCAAAAGGGGGGAATTTTGAGGATGGCGCATGAAACTGATCTTAAATCGTTGAGTCCGGCCTGACATCGGGCGGTGGAGAGCCGTTCCTTGAGGAGGGATGTCAAGCGCTGGGTCAATCCAATGGAATCGCTTTGGGTGGGGCACAACCATTCGAACTGATCCCATGTGCGACGCTTACGCCTTGATTATCTGGCCTTCTTTTCTCTCTGTTCGGTATTTTTCATTCGGGGAGGATATTTTTGTTTTCTTCATGGGGTGCGGGTTAAAAGAACTTTTGTTCTTTTTCATTTTTAATATCTCTCCATGAGTTTTAGTTTCCACCAAACTCATTTTGCCATTCTTTGAAGGTTTGAAAATTCTGCATTCTAGAGTCATAGGATTTCCTCAATCATTTTTAATATTCACATCAAAACAAAAAAAGAGAATAATCGCAGGTGCGTCCGCGCCATTTGCCGCCGATCCGGGCATTCTACTCAAGTATTTTATTTACAAAATCCAGCGTGATCGTTGAAATGTTCTGCAACCGGGCACTCTTTTCGACTCTAGCCTGGGCCCTGTGTCGAACATGCCCCTTTGGAAAATCATCCAGACTTTTTAAAGCTTCTTTCGTCCATGCGATATTTTTCGAATCAAAAGATGTTATCGTGGAAACCCCTCCCTCCTTTTGAAGATCGGTTGTGGAATCTTCTTGTGCCAGGGGCAATAGCCTTTCCTCGGTAGCGTTGCAAACGCCGCATCGGACGGCATCCCCACCCAGCACCGTGCCGCAGTTCGTACATTTGAGTTTGATTTTCGACGGGTCCTTTCCTTCGTGGGCGGCCAGCATTTCTTGTTTCAACATATCGGGGTCGACGGAAGCGTAAGGGTCCTTACGGCCTTCTTTTTCTGCTTTATCTTTTAGCTGCTTGCCGACCATGGTCATGGCTTCCATGGATCCCGCGGGCAGGATGTCTTGGCAGGCTTTGGTAATGAGATTGGATGTGATCATGCTGTGGCCTCTCTCCGTTGCGTAACGGAGAATGGCCGCGGTGGCCATGGGCCGAACAAAGCCGGGTATCTTTTTCAGCCGCTCTTTCGCATTGGCCGTCCATTCAATGCTTTCCTCCGCGATCATATCGATCTTTGGTTTAAATACTTTGCTGGACAAATAAATGTTGCAGGGAGCCCGCCTGAGCAGGTTTTCGGCATTGCTCCCGATATCCATGTCCGGTGTGCTGTGGACCCCTACGCGGCCCAGAATCAACAGGAAGGGGTTTTCCTCGCGGGCGTATTGCAGGATTTTTTCGAAAACCTTGCCATCCAGCAGGCGTGACGTACAATTCAGGCCCGCCTCTTCGACCAGCTTGCAGGAAACATCAAGATGGGCCTGATAAATCTTCGCCAGCCCTTTATCAATAATTTCTTCATGCAGTTTTTCCTGTTTTTCCAATTTGAATATTTTGCTGGCCTCTCTGGAAAGGACACCGGCCAGGCTGTTAAACATTGCATAGTGGAAATACGGATCAAAACTGGCAATAACTTCCAAGGGGCGATTCCATAATTTAGCCAACTCAATTCCGGTTTGAAGACCCCCGAAGGCCTGTCCGCTGCCATCCATGGCCACCACGATTTTTCCGCTGGACGACCTTTCTCCATTCAATTCAGAGAGATATTTCACCACAAAGGTGTCGGTTTGAATGCGGCGAATCACTCTCTCGGCTACGCTGCCGATCTGGCTGTCCCGGATAGCCCCCAATCCCATTATTCCCATGATCACCAGGTCATAGTCCGATTCTTTAATATCTTTCACCAACTCAACCCAGTTTTTGCCTTCCAGAGATTTACCGACAAAGGGAATTTCTCGCTTTTTACATTTGAACCTGGGGACATCCAGATAAGAGTCGGTGATGACTTCCATTCCCTTGGTGATCAATTGATCATGAATAGTCCGCTGTTTTTCGAGTTCTTCTTCGACCTGGTACTCCTCTGGAAGACCGCCTTCCATTTGTCTGAACCTCATATCATGCAGTTTGGCGGCATAGACGTGACTGGCGGTAAGGGTGGCACCGGTTTGCTTTGCCAGTTCCAACCCGATTTCAATACAGGCATTGGAATAATCCGAATTGTCGATCGGCACGTAAATATTCTTAAACATGAATCCGGCCCTCTTGCTTCAAAACTATGAGCGATCAGGGTTCAAATACCCTCATCCAATTGTTCCGCACATACCCTTTCGTTTTTCCCTCAATCCCTCGCATCAATATTCTCCATTGTGATGGTTTCCGGTGGAGTGAAATAAATGATCCTGCCGGATGCCTGCTCCAATGAAAGGGCCCGAGCTTTGGCGCAGCCGAACCTTGACTCACGAACAAAAGGCCACGGGGATTTTTTTAAGCTTGAATTTCAGTAATTTATGGGGTTCCACCGGGCAGGACCCACCGCCTGCAATCAGCCGCCGGCCAACCCGAGAAGCAAACCCCTTTCCCGCCAAAGCCTCACTTTGACTCCACTGGCATAAGTTTCCATCGGTACAGATTTAATATGAGAAAGCTCCTTGGGATACGGCACCTGGTACAGTGTTTTAAGTTTGCCGTTAGCCTTGTTCTGGATTTTCATTTGTACCGCCAGCCGCCCCTGGATAGAACAGGACCTTCCTCCCAAAAGTTCCCATTGCTCAAGCGGTAAACGCTCAGAATGGATCAGGGTGAAATCGATCTTTGACAGAAAACTTTGGACTTCATCGATTGAAGCGGTCTTGATTTCCATTTGAACGTTTTTATTATGGTTATAGGCCACTTCGTCGGCAATTTTCCCGGCAAGGGATCCGGAACCCTGAAAAAGATAAAGGCTTAGAAGGAGAACCGAAGCGGCCATTGCGGCAAAAGAGATTTTAAGGAAAAAACGAATGCCGTGCTTCCCCGCTCTATTTTGTTGCAATGAGTCCAAAGATCTCCATTGCTCCGGGGAAAGCTTAAGCTCTGCGTAATTTTCCTTGATGTTTTCTTTTAATGTCTTTTTCATATCCATTTTCCAGACATTGCTTTATCTTAATTTTCAACCGGTGTAATTTTGAAAGGATGGTTCCGCGAGGGCTTTTCAACAGATCCGCCAGTTCTTTGGCGGTGTATTCCTCGACGGCCCAAAGATAGAGAAGCTCCCGGTCATGGAAGTCCAATGCATTTAAAATGAACCGTGCCTCTTCCTTGTTGGCGATGAGACTTTCGAGACTGGTTTCATTCGTCGAAATGATGTTTTCATCCAGTTCCGTGAATCCATGTTTAGCTCCTTTTCGATATTGATCGATAAAATGGTTCCTTATGATCCCCCGAAAATAGGCTTTGGCGGAATGGACATCGCGTCCCTTCCTCAAAAACTTCTCAAAACTATCCTGAAGAAGGTCATAGGCTTCGTCCTCATCACCCGTCAGAGCGACACAATACCGGTAAAACTGATTGAGCTCTTCCCTGGAAAACACCTGCACCTCAATGCACGCCGTAATGCATTTTTTTGCCGTCTTTTTTGTGGATCAAGGTTTCCACGACTTCGAAATTGTCCGAAACCAGAAAATCCAAGTCGTATGCCTTGTTTTCTTTGTCCGTGAAATCAGCGCAACTGATGTAGTATCTACCCTGGATTCCTTTAACCACAACCCCCTTATGCAGTGCCAGGAATTTGAGTTGGACCACATTCCGGGTATCCGAATCAAAAATGGGATAGCTGCCGCCATTCTTCGCTAGTAAGCCATTGATGTGAGCCTGCATCGCAATCTGTACTTTGTCCTTGGTTTCTCTGGGGATACCGGGATCGTCCGCTCCAAAGATATTTGATGGGACCATCAGAGTGATCAGGACAAGAAATATAATGGTCTTCATGGTTTCCTCCTTAGTAAAGATTAAAATTTTGGCTATTTATTCTGATTAATTAGACGAAATAACAGAGACTTTGATTGCAAGAAGTGAAACATTCCAGCCTGATACCTGCGGCGCTACAAGGCGTTTTTACAGATGTGAAGCTGAAGAGCGGGCGGGAGAATCTTCGCCGATCGATGGCTGATCCTATTGCTGGCAGACTTGATATCGAAGAAACTGTTGAAAAATTTCGCCAAATGTTTGAACCTTCTGTTTGGTGATCGTTTATTTGACATATTTCAAAAAACTCTCCAAAATAGAAAATTGATGGGCATATTAGGTCAATATAAAATTCTATTGTGGCCCTCTTCATCCCCAGTCGATGCCCGAAATGTTTTGCAAACGTTACGCTGACACAGCCACAGCACAAAGGAGGAGCCTTTAAGGACCCAGCAAAGGGCCAATGTTTGAATTGCATGGATGAACAGGAATATGATTTAATCGTACCGGCCCATAAGGAGGAATATTTGGCTGGTCCGAGGATCTTTAAAAATACAAGATTCTATTTGTTGCCTATTGTGTAATGAGAAAAAATATGAGGAATGTCATCGAAAACTTGTCGTGCAAGAGCTACTGAAATGGATCCTAAAAAAGTTCTTTACAATTATTGCGATGTGCTCACCACCACGCCCCATGCGCCCAACACAAAAGTTCTTGTGACCGGGGCAAATGGTTACGTAGCTCAACGGCTAATTCCGGAACTGGTGCATCGCGGTTATTTTGTTCGTTGCATGCTACGAACCAAAAACACTCCTTTTCTTCTCGATCATCCCCGGATTGAAGTGGTATATGCAGACTGCTTGGTCAAGGAACAACTAAAGCCGGTGTTGGAGGATATCGAGATCGCGTATTACCTCATTCACAGCATGAGGGCTAAGAGAAGTGAATTTGCGGATATGGACAAGATGATGGCTCAAAATTTTGTGGAAGAAGCTGAAGAAGCCGGAATCAAGAAGATTATTTATCTGGGCGGATTGGGGGAAACCAACGTTCTTTTGTCAACGCATCTGCAAAGCCGAATGGAGGTGGGAGAAATTTTATCGAATAGCTCCATTCCAGTAATCCGCTTGCTTGCAGCTATCATAATCGGGACGGGAAGCACTTCCTATGAATTGTTGAAATCGCTGGTTATACACAACCGATGGATTCCTTTTATGGCGGAGTTCAACAATCTGTGCCAATGCATCGCCATTCGGGATGTGATCAAGTATCTTGTGGGCATCATGGAATTTCGAAGCAATGTGAGCCGGGTCTATCATATCGGTGGCAAGGATGTGTTTGCTTATAGGGACGTGATCCTGAGTTTCGCAAAAATCGCAAAAAGAGATATCCGGTTCTTTGACGTATTCTGGGTTCCCCTCCCCATTTCGATGTCATGCAGGATCTTCGCTTGCTGGCTCCATTTATTTACATCCCTGCCAGTCAATATCATTTCCTTGCT
>JAUVMD010000065.1 GCA_030600405.1 Nitrospirota bacterium | reverse complement strand
GAATACAGGCCGGACTCCATCAGCGAGTTCTGAATATTGGCGCAAATGTGATCGGGGCTGGCAATCATGGCTTCAGGTTAACATGAATGAGTCAACGATTCAGGGGAAACGGGTCTGCCCCGCCCTATAAGGATGCAAGCCTCTCCATATAGTTGCAGAAAACTGCGATTCTCATTTCTCACAAAACTGTTGTCGCGCGAAGGGATAAAACCTTTCATGTGCCGTAACAAACAATGCTATAATTCAGGGTATAATAACGTAATTGAGGCCATCGTGGAAAATCCTGACCGGCCCCCGACATCGCTGAAAACCATCGCGCTGTTCCCCCTGCCCAATTCTGTTTTTTATCCCGGTACGGTTCTGCCGCTCCATATTTTTGAGGAACGTTACCGGCAAATGGTGGGCAACGCCATCGACTCCGGCCAATGGATCGGCATGGTCCTCCTGCAACCGGGATATGAAGAGGAGTACCGGGGATCGCCGGACATCAATCCCGTAGGCTGTGCGGGAAGCCTTGAGCAATGGACCAGGCACGACGACGGCAAATACGATATCGTCCTGCGCGGGCAAAACCGGTTCCGCATCGTCCGCGAAGTGGGGGACACTCTCTACCGCCAGGCCGAAGTCGAACTGTTAAACAACATCAACGATCAAACCATCGACCCCTCCACCGACCTGTGCAAGCAATTGATCGGAAAATTCCACGCTTTCACCAGTCAACTGCCACTCGAAAACGCGCAGAAAGTGGAAATGGACGTGCAAGATTGTAAAACGCTGGGAGAGATGGTCGACCGCGTCGCCTACTTTTTCGATCAGCCCTTGAACGACCGGCAACATTTTCTGGAAGAGTTCGACGTGATGAAACGCTACCAACAGGTCCACGATCTGATCAACCTCAAACAACGCATCCTCCAACAGTCCGCCCTGTTCTCCAAAAAGGGCATCGATTCCCGTCTCAATTAACGACGTGCAGTAGATTAAACCCGTCCCGCCATACCCCCGTAGTCGATGCCGGTGAGGTCGGCCATGTCTTTCTTCCAGGCGGTGAGGTCGCCCGCATTAAACTGGTTGAAGTGGGTGTGACCGCACGCCCGCGCCAGGACTTTCATCAACTCCACCGACGCGTTAAAAAAATTGTTCAGCCGCTTCGCGGATTCCTTCACATCCAATCGTTGACGGAGATGTTCTTTCTGCGTGGCAATGCCCACCGGGCAGTTATTGGTGTGACACGCCCGCATGCCGATACACCCGATCGCCTGGATCGCTGAGTTAGAAACGGCGATGGCATCGGCGCCCAGCGCCAACGCTTTCGCGAAGTCGGCGGGTATCCGCAAGCCGCCGGTGATGACCAAAGTGATGTCCTTGCGGTCCAGCTGGTCCAGATGATGCCGCGCGCGCGCCAGGGCCGGGATCGTGGGAACGGAAATGTTTTCGCGGAACAGTAAGGGCGCGGCACCGGTACCTCCGCCGCGTCCGTCCAGAATAATGTAATCGACACCCACCCCCAACGCCGCGTCGATGTCAGCTTCAATATGCTGGGCCGACAGCTTGTAGCCGATGGGAATTCCGCCGGTCGCTTCCCGCACCTCGTCGGCAAATGCCTTGATGGGTTTTAAATCCTTCCAGTCGGGAAACCTTGGCGGAGACACTGCCGGTTCGCCTTCTTTGAGACCGCGCACCTGGGCGATCTTGCCCTTCACTTTTTCACCCGGCAGGTGACCGCCGGTTCCGGTCTTGGCGCCCTGCCCACCCTTGAAGTGAAATGCCTGGCAGCGTTGAACCTTGTCCATGGAATACCCGAACCGGGCCGAGGCCAGCTCATAAAAATACCGGCTATTGGCTGCTTGCTCTTCGGGAAGCATCCCGCCTTCGCCACTGCAGATGCCGGTCCCCGCCTGCTCCGCGCCCATCGCCAGTGCCACCTTGGCTTCTGCTGACAATGCGCCGAAACTCATGTCTGACACCAGCAGGGGGATTTTCAAAGTCAGCGGTTTTTGGGCATTGGGACCAATGATCACTTCCGTGCCCACCAGGTCATCGTCCAACAAAGGCATCGTGGCCAACTGGGCGGTCACCAACTGAATGTCGTCCCACAACGGAAGCTCGTCACGAGGCACCCCCATCGCCGCAACGCTTCCGTGATGTCCCAGCTTGGACAACCCGTCCTTCGCCAGCTGCTGGATGAAATGGTTGTGCGGCTCGGCATCGGTGCCTCCGGTATCGGCATACAATCCGAGATAGGCGTTGCGGTCGAACGGTTGTGGATGCTCTTTGGCCCATTCAGCTATTTCCTCTTCATCCACAAACACGATTCGGTTCTCCAACCACGAGGAAAATTTTGGAAGCGCTTCATCGTTGCTGTACTCGCTGATGCCGGTGTCGTACCGAAAATCCCATTTATGGACGCCGCAAATCAGGTTGGTTCCGGAAACAAATCCGTCGCTCAACAACGCGCCCCGGTGCGGGCACCGGCCATAGAATACGGAGACCTGATCGTCATACCTGACGATCACCAGGTCAACATTCGCCACCAGCGCATACGCCGGTTCCCGGTCCTTAAGAGCATTCCACTGCGCCACTTCCACTTTATGCATTCAGTTTCTCCGTGAGTGAGGGTTGAAATATTGCAATCCTGATTAGGTCGGCCCACCGAGTCTGAGCTTACTTTTAATTTTTAATTGGCCGAAGACTTCTTAAATCGAAAAATTTTCCACACCTGCAGGGCCAACAGGTATCCGTTGCCCAGAAACACCACCAGAACCAAAAATAATTCCAGCTGGTTCAGTAAAGACAACACCACCAGCGCCATCGTGTTGGTGCAGACACATAACGGACCCATCCTGGTAAGAAAGGTTTTATCGGCCACCCAGCGTTTTCGATGTTCCTCGCTTTCCTGGTAATCCGCCGCTTGGCGGCTGACGCGGTCCAACGTCGCGATTAGCGCATCCTGCCAACCGTAGGTTATAACGTGAAATTTCTGAAGAAAAAAAACGGCGCCGGTCATCTCACCCGATTCCACTGCCTGGCGGTCTTCTTTCGTCACCGTTTCGTCCGGACGGTTCTTGGAATACGATCCCACCCAGTCGGTATAACTCACGTAATAATACACCCAGTAACTGCACTGCAAGAGACTGCTTACCAAAGCCAGGAATCCTAATATCCAGATGAAACCGGGGTTCGAAGAATCCTGCGCCATCCGAAAGGTGATGGCGCCATACACCAACACGGAAACCACAAAATCGGAAAACGAATCGAGAAAACGGCCAAGACGCGACTCCTCCCCCCGGAGACGCGCCAGGTTGCCGTCGATGTTGTCGAGGAAAAGCTTTCCATATAAGAAAACCGCGCCCCACATCAGCGCTGTCTCTGCATTCGAAACATAAAACGCGGCGGACATCAGGCCCATCCCAAGGGCAAGCATTGTCAACTGGTTGGCGGAAATCGGTAACGGATACAAGAGGCGCACCGCCCAGCGATTCGGAAAATACCACAACATGTTCACATCGAAGAACCGGAAGCCTTCCGGCAGTTTTTCCATTTTGCGAAAGTCGATGGGATCGGCCACGGAGGAGCTCCCGGCGTCAACAGATGCCGCAGATTTTACAGGTGGCAGTGTCGCACACAGGGGTGTGTTTGTGCAGCAAGGCGCGTTGATAATCCTGCCAGAGAAATTTTTGGAAGTACCCGTGATCGATGATGTCCCACGGCAGGTGATCGTCTTTTTCAAACTGACGGTACACCGCATGATCGGGATGCGGTTCGGCTTTTTGCAATGCCGCTTTTTCGTCGTGGCCATTGGCGAGATATTCCTGAAAGAACGACAACGCCCGCCGGTCGCCGCGCGACAGGTACGTCTGCAGGTAGGCTTCGTTAGGCGACCCGAAACTGAGCTCAATGTTCGGCAGTTTACCCAGGGCCTTGCGCACTTTCATAAACCGCTTTTTCAGCACCGGCACGCTCTCCATCGGGTGCCACTGAAACGGCGTACCCGGCTTCGGTATCAACGGACTCAAACTGATGGTCACCGAACCGATGTTGCCGCGCTTACGACAGGCCGTCACGTACACTTTTTGAACGTTCTCGACCAGACGGATGAACTGATCGATGTCGTCATCCGTTTCCGTCGGCAGGCCGATGATCGAATAGATTTTGAGATGCAGGACGCCCTTCTCGGTCAGGAAGCGGCACTTGTCGATGACGAAGTCGTCGCTCGCCGATTTGTTGATGACGTCGCGCATGCGCTCCGACGGCGCATCGATCGCTACGGTCAAGGTTTTCTGCCCGCTCTGAATGATCAGGTCGACCAATTCATCAGTCAGCGTTTCCATGCGCAGGGAGGAAAACGAAAGTTTTTTACCTTCGGCCACCAACTGCCGCGCCAGACCCAGCAATTGCGGATGATCGGTCACCGACGGACCCACCAGGCCAATAGTCGATGCCTCTTTCCCCTGATCGATCAATACGCGCGCCAGCGAATTATACGTTTGCGTCAAATCCGGTTCGCGCGGCGGGCGGTAGATGAATCCGGCGGTGCAGAAGCGGCACGCCCAAATGCACCCGCGCGTCACCTCCATCAACGCCATGTTCTTGAACGCGGTCGCCTCCTCGTGCAGTTCCGAGTGCGTGCACAACTCCGGCGAACCCTCCGGCACCCAGTGACGCTCCACGCGCTCAGCCACAAACAGTTCAGCTTGGAGTGCCGTTTGACGTTCGGCGTCATACACCGGATGGTAAAACTGCGGCACATAGATGCCCGGCTGTTGCGCCAGGTCCTTTAATAGTTCGCGCGGGTCGCTCCATTGGGTATGCGTGACGTGATGAAAAAACCGTTCGACCATGCCCTCGCCTTCGCCGATGAAGCACAGGTCAAGAATATCCGCCAGCGGTTCCGGATTGATGAACAACGCCGATCCCCCGGCAACAACCAAGGGGTATTGCGGTCCGCGCTGTTTGCGGTCCAGCGGAATGCCGAAATAGTCGAGGATCAATGCCGTGTTCAGGTAATCCGGCTCGAAAGAAATGGAAAATGCGATGAGGTCGAAGTCCATCGGCAGGCGACCCAGATCGTGCGAGCGAAGTTGATCCGACTTCAGTTGTGGCGTGGTCGGGTCCCATCCGGGCGGTAGGCTGAAGCGGTCGCAGGTCACCGCTTCGATGGCGTTCAGCAAGGTGTACACCCGCTGAAATCCGAGGTTGGCCAGCGCCACCTCGCTGGTGCTGGGGTAGACCAGCAACACGCTGACCGGACGAATGGCGCCGGAAACCTCGCTTAATTGTTCCTCAATGACTGATTCCATCATATAATCGAAAGAGTTAATCGGAAATAGCATCATACTCCAAAACTTCCTTGCAGACCAGAGCCGGCAACCATTATGAACGCAAATCCTTCACAATCCGATGCCAACGAGCGGATGAAATCCTATCTGGCAAAAATCGCCACGGGACCCACAATGAGCAAGGACCTCACCCAAGCTGAGGCGGAGGACGCCTTGTCGCTGATTTTAAACGGGGAGGTGTCGAGCGAACGCGCGGCGGTGTTCCTGATCGCATCGCGCATGAAACTGGAAACTCTGGAAGAAAATATCGGCTACTGGCAGGCCCTTGATGCCACCACCGTCAAGCAGGAGGTGAAATTCGACAAGCTGGTGCAGATCTCCGAGGCGTTCGACGGATTTGAGCGGACCCCCATTTTCACGTTTTACACCATCCCCCTGCTGGCGGAGATGGGCCTGCCGGCTTACGGCCATTCCGCCCTGCCCCTGCCACCCAAGTTCGGCATCACGTTCGAGGACCTGCTGGTGAACCATTATGGGATTTCCGTCAACCAGACCTTTGAATACAGAAAAGCTCTCATCGAAAAATTCGGTTTCGGTTACATCGGCATGCAACAGACCCATCTGCAACTGAACGCCTTGAAAAATCTCCGTACCGAAATCGTGAAACGCACCATGCTGGGGACGATGGAAAAAATGCTGATGCCGCTGAAAGCGAAGACCAATTACCTCGCCACCAATTACTTTCATCCGGGATATGAAAAATCCATGCTGGCCGTCGCCAGGTTGGGCGGCTGGGATATCGCCGTGGTCGGCAATGGGATGGAGGGTTCCATATTATATGGCGTGCACAAGACCGCTAAACTGTTTGTCCATCTGAATAAGGTCGGTGTGCAGGAGAAAAAACTGGATGTCAGCCGCGAGTTGGATGCCTCAACCGCGCAACAGATTCAGGGAGCATTTGAAGCGTTGAAGCCAATCCCCGCCAGTCGGGAAAAAGTGGCCGAGCTGGGAGAGCAGGCGCTGCAGGGCAAAGGCGGATCCGCCGCAACCCTCATCGCCTACCAGGCCGCAACGCTGGGGTATCTGTTCGGCCGCTTCCCGGACGTCCAAAGCGGATTTGACGCCGCCACCCACATCCTCAACTCCGGAAAATGTTATGACAAACTCATAAGTTATCTCGAGAATTGTAAGTAACCGAAACCTTTTACTATTTCTTCAACATCGGTTCGAGGTATTGGAAGACGGTTTGGGTGGCGATTTCGTAACCCTTGGCAAGAGGATGGACGCCGTCGGGTTGGGTGAGTTCGGGACGCGCGGCGACGTCTTTCAGAAAAAACGGGATGAGGGGCACTTTGTACTGCTTCGCCAGCAGAGTGAATGACTCCCGGAAATCCTGACTGTACTCAGCACCCAGGTTGGGTGTGATCTCCATTCCTGCCAACAATACCTTGGCACCCTTCTTCTGACAGGCTTCGATGATAATCCCCAGGTTTTTGCGCATCTCGCTGATCGGCAGACCGCGCAGGCCATCGTTGGCCCCCAGTTCGATAATGACGATCTCCGGCTCATGCTGTAACACCCATCGGATACGCGACGCACCCCCGGCAGTGGTGTCGCCCGAAACTCCTGCATTGACGACCTTATAATGATAGCCTTTTTCATTGAGCAACCGCTGAAGCCGG
>JAUVMD010000133.1 GCA_030600405.1 Nitrospirota bacterium | reverse complement strand
TGGATTCTTTGTCGCTTTGCTCCTCAGAATGACAGTCAACCGCGGCACCTTGTCATCCTGAGCGCCAGCGAAGAATCTATATTTTATCTGTGGTCGATTAGGGGCAGGTCAGGCTCTTTTGGGATGGGCGCGGGATTCCCAGTAGAGGAGAAACACGCTGGCGATGAAGATCGAGGAATAGGTCCCGACAACCACCCCAACCAGCAGGGCAAACGAGAAGTCGTGGATGATTTCCCCGCCCAGGACAAACAGGGCCACGACCACCAGCAACGTCGTGCCGGAGGTCAAAAGGGTCCGGCTGAGGGTCTGGTTGATACTGGTGTTGATGACATCGCTCAATAATTCCTTACTTCTGCGGCGGGTGTTTTCACGAATGCGGTCGAACACAACAATGGTATCGTTCAACGAGTAACCGATAATGGTCAAAAATGCCGCCACTATAACCAGAGTGAACTCTTTATCCAGCACCGAGAACGCCCCCATGGTAATCAGGACGTCATGAATCAGCGCGATGATGGCGGCGATGGCGTACTGGAACTCGAACCGCCACGAAATGTAAATCACGATTCCAATGATGGCATAGAGAATCGAAAGCAGGGCCTTAATGCGTAGATCTTTACCCACCTTGGGTCCCACCATCTCGACCCGCTCGATGATGATTCCCGTGAACCCCTTCGTTTCTTCGAGAGCCTTTTTGATACGCGTGCCCATCTCCTTCAACTCACCATCGGCTATCTCCACACGAATGAGAATGGTGTCGGGGGAACCGAACTCCTGGATGGTGCTGTCGGCCAGCCCGATCTCCCTGAGGCCGGAGCGAATGGAATCGATAGCCGGCGCCTCAGGAAATTTCAACTGCACCAGAGTACCGCCCTCAAAGTCGATGCCGAACTTAAGCCCACCATGCACGGCAATGGACGCGATCCCGGCCAGGATCAACAAACCGGAGAACATCAAAGCGGTTTTGAATTTGCCCATAAAATCGATATGGGTCTGTTTTTTGATCAGTTCCATTATTGTTCCGTTTTAAATACTCAGGCGTTCAATTTTTTTCCAGCTCATAAAGGTATCAAACGTGGCCCGGCTGACGAACACCGCCGTGAACATGCTGGCGGCGATACCTATGCACAGGGTGATGGCGAATCCCTTGATCGGCCCGGTGCCGAACTGAAATAAAACGATGGCGGCGATAAAAGTGGTGACATTGGCGTCGACAATAGTGCGGAACGCCTTGGCAAATCCCGCATCAATTGCGGCTCGTACGGTTTTACCCACACGGATTTCTTCCCGGATACGCTCGAACACCAACACGTTGGCGTCAATGGCCATCCCTATCGTCAAGATGATCCCGGCAATCCCAGGCAGCGTCAACGACGCGCCGAAATACGCCAGTGCCCCCAACAGCATGACCAGGTTGAGCACCAGAGCGCTGACCGCAATCACCCCGGACAACCGGTAGTAGATGAGGATAAACATCACCACCGCGACCATCCCGATAATAATGGAATTGATTCCCGCCTCCACGGAGTCGCGTCCCAGAGACGGGCCCACACTGCGATTCTCCAGCATGGTCACGGGGGCGGGAAGTGCGCCGGCTCTCAATGCGATGGCCAGATTCTTTGCCTCGTTGGAAGTAAAACTTCCGCTGATCTGCGCCCGGCCGCCGGCAATTTGCTCCCGAATAACTGGAGCGGAGTAAACCCGGTCATCCAGAACGATAGCCAACCTTTTGCCGACATTTTCACGGGTGAGCTCAAAAAAGATCATCGCGCCCAGGCTGTTGAAATTGAGGGCGACGTAAGGTTCGTTGTAGTCCTGGTCGTACCTGACCTCAGCCGCGGTCAACATGTCACCCGTCAGCAAAACCCGTTTTTTGACCAGATGGGGTATCCTCTCGAGAATTTTTCCACTGGTTTTGTCGATAACACGCTCCTCCAGAATTTCGCTTCCTGGGGGAATGCCACGTGTCTTGGCCGCTTCCGGGCTTATTGATTCATCGATCATCTTGAATTCCAAACGCGCTGTTTGACCAATCAATTTGATGACTCCCTCCATATCCTTAACGCCCGGCAATTGCACCAGGATGCGCCGGGTGCCCTGCACCTGAATGGTCGGCTCAGACAAGCCTACAATATCAATGCGGTTGCGGATGACTTCCAAGGCCTGCTGAATCGCGTTATCCTGTATATACTCGTATTCATCGTCCTGAAGTTGATAGACCAGCTCCAGTCCGCCGCGCAACGCATCCTTCTTTTCGAGAGCGGTGTAATTTTTCAGGACCGTTTCGGTCCCTTTGATATCGATGGCATCGACCAGGAGGACACGAATCACGTTGGTGTCCTTGTTCAAAATCACCCGGTCCACTTCGATATCTTCATCCCCCAGGGCGTGTTTGATATCCTCTGTCCTCTGCTCCATGGAAAACTCGACAGCTTTCTCCGCTTCCACTTCGAGGAGCAGGTGCATGCCTCCCTGCAGGTCCAGACCCAGGTTGATTTTCTCCTCCAGCGGCCAGGCCATCCAGAAGAACCCGGCAATGACAAACAGGATTAAGGGGATTTTCCAGCGCAGTTCTTTATGCATCCGATGACTCTGGGTACTCTTTTGCGAATATTATTATTCTTTTACTGTGCCGATAGACGCGCGGTTGATCTTGATGCGCACGTTGTCTGCAATCTGGAGCGTGACGATATCGTCCTTGACCTTTTTGACGGTACCGTGGATGCCGCCGGTGGTGATCACGTTCGCCCCTTCTTTCAAGTTGTCCCGCATTTTCTGTGTTTCCTGATGTTGTTTTTTCTGCGGCTTGATGAGGACGAAGTAAAATATGAGGCCCACGAAAACCATGGGAATAACAAAACTGAGCAACATGCCGGGCCCCTGCGGTTGGCCGCCATTCTGGGGCGGCGGCGGAGCCATCGTAATCACCCAATCAATTATAAATTCATGAATCATATCCGTTTCCTGTGATTTTCCGTTCCGGGGAATCCGGCCCTGATGGTTTGCGCCATTTTGACCCGTCCGGACTTAAATCCGTCCAGCCAAGATCGTATTATAGGACATAAAAACAAATACTTGAAAAGAATCTAATGCTTTCACAAGTTTGAATCAAGAGTGATGCTTCTATCAAATCCCCCTAATTTTGTCAAACTTTTATAAAATTTGCGGTTGATCTTGCAGGGGCAAAGTGCGCAGTGTATTTTAATTTAAGTGAGGTAATTCCATTCGAGTTATCCAAAACGGGAATATTTTATCATTTTTGGAATCATAAGATACGAGGAGATTTCAAGATGAACGCACATCTTAACATTCATTCCACCATCAATGATTTCATCACCGGGAACATCCGGCGCACCGGTGTGTTTGAGGAATTGAACATCGATTCCTGTTGCGGCGGTCACAGAACCCTCGCTGAAGCCTGCGCGGAAAAAGGGATCGACCCGGAAGCCGTCCTGAACCGGCTGATGGCCGATTCGCCGGAAAACGATCCCGTCGCCGCAGTGGTCGAGGGCATGGACGGATCACTCTCGGAAGCGGTGGACCACCTTCTCGAAACGCATCACAAGTACCTCAAGGAAACCCTCCCCCGGCTGGCGGCATTATTGGATAAAGTGGTGAATGCTCACGTTACGCGTCATCCCGAACTTAAAACGGTCCGGGAACTGTTCGGAGAATTGCGGGCCGACCTCGAACCGCATCTGATGAAAGAGGAACAAGTCCTGTTTCCTATCATCAAAGTATTGGAAACCTCCGGCGGCAACGCCGATTTTCATTGCGGGTCGGTGCTCAACCCGATCCGCGTCATGCAGGCGGAACACGAACAGGCGTTAACCCTGTTCGAGAAAATCCGCGCCACTACTCAAAACTTTAAGATGCCGGAAGACGGGTGCGGAAGCTACCGCCTCCTGTTGACCGGCCTGGAAGAACTGGAAACCGATACCCGTCTCCACATCCAGAAAGAAAACGAAATCCTCTTCCCGCAGGTTTTGGCCCTGCAAGAAGACGCGATTTAAATTCCAGACAAAGCTCACTGCAATCAATAAAACGCTTCGGCGACGCCTGCCTCGTTGGTGAGTTTGACGTACAAGGCGTGAAATTCTTCAGTGGTCAGCTTGGGATCGCGCAATTGCGCCAGTTGATCGGGAGTGATTTGGGTCTCCGATTTATCATCCCAGGCGGAGGTAGCCACGGCGACGTAATGCGGCGGGTTCAGCCGCTGGAAAATGAGACCTTCGATGCGGTCGTTGTACCTGAGAGCGAAGTCGATGGCCCACCGCGCGTCCTCGGCAGTCAATGACCGGCCAATAGCGATATTGGTCGGCGGGTGCCCGCCCCGGGGTTTCCAGTATTGGATGGTGTGCCTCAACACCTTGATGGACTTTCCTTTCAGTTCCTTGCGAATACTCCGGTTACTTTTCTTGTGCGGGTGGGCCAGCCAGATTTCCATGGTGCAAATGGTATTTTTTTTGATATCGCAACCCGAGGGCACATAATTCTTTTTCGCCACGTCCCCTGCCAAACCTATCCCCGCGAACAATACGGCCAGTGCGGCCCCGAGAATCCCTATCCGTAATGCTGATTTCATCGCAACGTCCTTCCTTTCCAATCTTGATTCAATAATTTCTGTGTGAATGCACCATTGTATCTTAATAAGACCGCCGACTCAGCTTAATATTCCCACGATTTTCTCCTGCCGGTCGTCGGATAGACGACGGTCCCGAAAGCTTTGGATATGACCGACCAGTTTTCCAGCCTCCATGATATTAAAATCGCTGTCACCTGTCAGTCGTGCGCGAGTAAAAATCACCAGTGGTATATAAGGATACTTCCCGGCCAGCCGTTCCAGTTTTTCGACCCCTTTACGGATATCCCACACGGGATTGTACATTCTCTTCGGCCCACCGCCCGACACCCGCCACTCCTCCCGGTTGAGCCGCACCTCCACCCGGCCTGCCTCACGGCATTCCTTGATGATGAACACACCATAAGGCGATACCACCGTATAGTCGAGGCGGATCATCCCGTGCTCACCCTGCACGATGGAGCCGGTTAGAACGGTATAGGTGTCATCCAGTTGCTTCAGGAGAGGTCCGACTGGAACTTCCGGACGGAGCG
>JAUVMD010000154.1 GCA_030600405.1 Nitrospirota bacterium | reverse complement strand
GACTTTCCAATCCAGGCAGAAAGTCAGGGCATCCACAGATACATAAAATTTGGCCCGGGGGTCTCTGGAATGAAATTCAGGTTAACAAAATTGAAGTTGATGGAGGGGGGTACCGGTGGGGAGGAATAGATATTACTTTTGTACTGTCCGGCTCGATGGTAAATAACAAGACGCATCTCATCCAGCCTCAAATCTTTTTGGATGAATTCTTCAGCCTCATCCATATAGGCGATTTGATCAATCAGCTTGGCATCAAGAGCCTGTTGAGAGGTATAAATTCGTCCGTCTGCCAGTTTTTCGATTTCATCTCGATTCAATTGCTTTCGGTTATCTTCAATGGTGGAAACAAACCGTTGATGGAGACTGTCAATGGTTTTTTGGAAGATGAGGTGCTCATCGTCCGTCAAAGACCGGAACGGTGATAAAAAATCCTTGTGTTCACCGGATTTGACCACCTCAAAATCCACTCCCACCTTGTCCATCAGGCCACTCAAATTCATTTTAAGGGCGATCACTCCAATGCTTCCAGTCAGCGAGGTGGGGTGAACGAAAATCCGGTCAGCCGCCTGGGCCACATAATATCCTCCGGAAGCCGCAAGATCCATGACTACGGCATAAACTTTGATGTTTTTTCTTTCCTTAAACGTACTAATTTCATGATAAATAATATCGCTGGATGTCACGGTGCCGCCGGGAGAATTGATTCTAAGAATCAGGGCTTTGACATCATTATCGTTCTCCGCTTTTTTTAAAATTTCGCGCACGCGGTCCACCATTCCAACTCCCGTTTGGGTCCCTAGAGTGGATACCTGTTTTTTATTCGAAATCACTCCATTGATATCCATCAACACAACTTTGTCGTGGCCTTTACCGGAGATCGTTTTTTCCTTTAGCGAGCCAAGCTTGGGAGACAATTGAATACTCAAACATCCGCTGAAACCGATCACCAGAATCATCACACTCAGCACGCCGACCCAGCTTAAACGCTTAAAGGATTCCAAATAACTATTGCTTCCATTCATATCAATTTCCCTCACCGCACATAAATTCATAAAGAGGCTTGAAATTGGGGATCACCGAGGCCCAGCGCCCCTCCTGGCTTTCCAGAATTTCAAAAATATTGCTCCATGATTTTCTAACAACTTCCGGGTTTCTTCTGTCCTCCGGAAGCACCAACTGTTCCAAAAAGGGCTGGGTGTTTATAACAATTTCGCGGACGGTCATGGTATCCCGGGCCACTTCCATTTTTACTTTCTTGCGGGCTTCCATGGTAGCGACATCATTAACCCGATTCTTTTGAATATCCTTAAAGAGATGCCGGAAGCCCTGTTGAAGATTTTCCAGGTTATTCGTTAGGCCCGGATTGCCATTGACTTTAGCCAGCAGTGCATTGATGCTCCGTAAGGGAGAAATGATGTTAATCTCGTGGAGGGTGGATTCTTTGACATCATATATTTTCATAAGATCCTGAATTCCGAATGTATGCCCCTGCCCAGTTACTGCGTTGACCGAGTCCAGGCATTTTTGAATCTGTTGCTCCAAATTTTCATTGAGTTTTTCCCGGGTATGTTCCACTCGCTGTTCAAAAAGATCTCCCTGACCCAGCTTTTCATATTCAGGTTGGCATTCCTTCGCCCGCTTTTGAATTAATATCTCCGCTTCCGAGTTAATCATTGTTTTAAGCAGGTTCATCCGGGTATCGGTCAAAGGACTGACAAATTTAATGCGCACTTCCCGTTCCACCCGCAACATCTCCCGCGGCATGGCCCGGAATACTTTTTCATAGCTGTCGTACAAAGTCTGCCAGTGCTCCAGGGTATGCTTCTTATTACTTTTGATATACTTGATTGTGATCCTTTTGATACGCGCCCCGTTTTCCTGAATCAGGGAAAACAGCTTTTCCCGGATCAGGGTATCGATTTTTTCATCCAGATTGTCCATAACTAACTTTTAAAAGGTAAGATTTATTCTTTGAGGTAATGGGACTTGGCGCACCGGCAACCGATTCCGTAAAATTCCTGTCCGTCATTCTGACCGTAGCGGTGCGAAACCCGCATATAATCGGGAAGGCTGTTCCAGGCGCCGCCCCGAATCACATGATACTTGCCCTTCGAGGGTCCTTTAGGATTCTTGCGCGGACTCTTTTGATAATAGTGTGCATCATACCAATCGAAAACCCATTCGGCAATATTTCCCGACATCTCGTACACGCCTTCGGGGGTTTTGCCAAGCTTCAGTGAACCCACTTCCCGAAGAATATCACCTTTGTCGATAAAACAACAACGATTGAAGTGGGCGCGGGTTTCATCGGGAAGCTCCTCCCCCCAGGGATAAGTCCGATGGTTCATTCCACCTGCGGCGCGTGCCCACTCTGCCTCAGTGGGAAGGCGCTTGCCATGCCATAAACAGTAATTCCGGCACCGTTTCCAGGTAAGGCCGATCACCGGTTTGCGTTCCATCCCCGGCCGTGCCTTCCGGTCATGCCACCCGGTAATAGTGGGATGCTGTTTGGGATTCTGCGACAGATATTCTTCAAAACCGCCGCCTGTAACCTCATAACGATCAATCCAGTAAGCGTCCAAATAGACGGTGTGCTGGGGATATTCATCTTTCCGCCCGGTCCCCTCAGGACTTCCCATCAAAAACTCTCCGGCGGGAATCAACACCATATCCTCTGGCTCGGTTTGGGGTGACTCCGCAAGCGCAGTTGCAGCCCCTGGCAGGAAACCAACAAGCAATATGAGTAACCACCCCAATCCACCCGATTTCAAAGGGAACCCCCTACATAAAAAGAGGACATAATAAATTATTGAGCCCGCCAATTAAAGTCTTTATTATATCCAATCAGTTCCTGCGGAGCCGGGTGAACCGGTTCCGCACACGCTGAAACTTCTCACCCCTTTTCCGACCATGCGTGCAATCAAACAATTGGATGAATGGCTGGCCAAAGCCGAGTCGGGATTTCTCGTATTCCTACTCTTTCTCATGGTTTTTCTCGCCTTTGGCCAGGTTATTTTAAGAAATTTTTTCAATAGCGGCCTGCTGTGGACGGACCTTTTTTTACGCCAGCTGGTGCTATGGGTAGGTTTTTTAGGAGCCTCCCTGGCGGTCCGGGAGCGCCGACATATTTCCATCGACGTTCTACCTCAATTGATACCTGTACCCTACAAGCCTTTTGTTCAATTACTGGTGAATTTTTGCGCGGGGTTGATCAGCGTGTTCCTCACCGTGGCCGCCTGGAAGTTTGTTCGACTGGAAATGGAGTTTCCTATAATTCTATTTCTTGATTTACCAACCTGGATTTTTCAAACCATTCTACCGTTCAGCTTCGGCCTGATTTCTCTGCGTTATTTTCTACATGTGCTTGATGACTCAATCAAACTCTGGAAAAAGAAATGACTCTATTCATCGTTGTCGGCATCATTGTCCTGGCTTTATTGGGAGTCCCCCTATATGCCATTATCGGCCTGGCGGGTTTGGTGGCCTACCACTATGCCGATCTCGATTCCGCGGGGATCTTCATTGAGTTGTACCGGGTCGCCAGTTCTCCGACTCTGATCGCCATCCCGCTATTCACCCTGGCGGGTTTCATCATGGCGGAAAGTAAGACCCCGCAACGGTTGACCCGGCTGTCCCAGTGTTATCTGGGGGGAATTCCCGGCGGCGTTCCCATGGCGGTTCTGGTGGCTTGCGCTTTTTTTACGGCATTTACCGGAGCGTCGGGAGTCACCATTATTGCTCTGGGCGGCCTGTTTTATCCATTATTGCTCAAGGAAAAATATTCCAAGGATTTTTCCCTGGGTTTGATGACCTCTTCGGGAAGTCTCGGACTCCTGTTTCCCCCTTCACTGCCATTGATTCTTTACGGTGTGATCGCTCAGGTGAGTATCAACGAGTTATTTCTCGCCGGGATCGTTCCGGGTCTGCTGATGATCGGCATACTCGGCCTGTATAGCATGTGGACGAACGTAAGGCTCAATATCAAACGAGTTCCTTTTGATATTAAGCAAGCACGTTCCGCCATGCGAGAGGCCGCCTGGGAGGTGCCCCTGCCCTTCATCATTGTATTGGGAATTTACTTCGGCGTGTTTACAGTGACCGAGGCGGCTGCGGTAACGGTGGTTTATGTCCTCATCATCGAATCCTGGATCTATAAAGACATTCATCCTGTACGGGACCTGCCAAAACTGATGATCAACAGTATGGTTCTGGTCGGCACCATCCTGATTATTCTGGGAACGGCAATGGGGTTTACCAGCTATCTGGTGGATCAGCAGGTCCCCATGCAGGTTCTGGATTTCATGAAGCGGTATATCGACGACCAGTTGACCTTCCTCATCGTACTCAACGTTTTACTGCTTATTGTCGGTTGCATGATGGAAATTTTTTCGGCCCTCATTGTCATCGTGCCCCTGATCGTTCCCATTGCCCAAAGTTTTGATGTCAACATGGTGCACTTGGGCATTATTTTCCTGACCAACCTGGAAATCGGCTATTCCACGCCTCCGGTCGGCATCAACCTGTTTATCGCCAGCTCCCGTTTTTCGGAACCGGTGCTACGCCTCTACCGCGCGACCCTGCCCTTTCTGGGATTGCGCATCGCGGGTCTTTTGATCATCACCTATTTCCCCGCTTTGAGTCTGTTTCTTGTCGACCTCTTTCAACGATAGGCAGGGGATTATGTTAAGATCACTT
>JAUVMD010000207.1 GCA_030600405.1 Nitrospirota bacterium | reverse complement strand
GATGCTTTCCAATTTGATATTCACCTTTTGAGGACGTTTCATGGCAACACTGGAGCAGTTGAAAACACATATTTCCACCACCAAAACCAAGCTGGACGAGGCTCAAAAGAAGGCTGGCGATGCCAAGTACGATCCGGACGTCCGTAAAATCCAGAAAAAATACAAGCGGTTGACCCGTAAAGCGGGAAAGATCGTTTACATGGAAAAGAAAAAAGAGGAAAAAGGGAAGAAGAAAAAAGAAGGCGGCGAATAACTCCCCCGCTTTGTGTTTTTGTTTCCCTCCCGGTCCCCATCATGTCTTCCGATTCATTTGATATTGAAAAGATCGCCCTCCTGGCCCGCCTGAAGCTCACAGATGAGGAAAAAACCCGTCTGGGCCGACAGTTCGCCGGAATTCTCGAACACATCGATCGATTGAACCAACTCGACACGGAGAACGTGGAACCGACGTCGCTCGTTCTGCCTCTTCAGAATGTGTTCCGTGAGGATGTAGTAAAGCAAACCTTCGAAGATGGAAAATATCTTCCGTTGGCCCCCAGGCAGGACAAGGAACACTACGAAGTTCCGCAGATCCTCTGACATGCATCAGCCCACAATTATCCAGGCCCGGCATCAGCTTAAAGAAAAAAAATATTCAGCAGTGGAACTGCTGGACGCCGTCTACAAACGCATCGACGTGGTGGACGGCAAAGTGAAGGCCTATATTCACCTGACACGCGACATCGCGCACCGGCAGGCGGAGGAAGCGGACCAGAAACTCGCCGCCGGAGAAGACGCGCCGCTGTTGGGCGTGCCTATCGCGCTCAAGGATCTGATCTGCATGAAGGGAACGCACACCACCTGCGCTTCGCACATCCTTGAGAACTTCGTATCGCCTTACGACGCAACCGTCGTCAAGCGGTTGAAAGAAGCCGGGGCGGTACTGATTGGCAAAACCAACATGGACGAATTCGCCATGGGCTCGTCCAACGAAAACTCTTATTTCCACGTCACCAAAAATCCGTGGGACCTGAACCACGTGCCCGGCGGCTCCAGTGGCGGATCGGGTGCGGCGGTGGCGGCTAACGAATGCATGGGCGCTCTGGGAAGTGATACCGGCGGATCCATCCGCCAACCGGCGGCGTTCTGCGGGATCACCGGACTTAAACCTACTTATGGCCGGGTGTCGCGGTTCGGACTGGTAGCGTTCGCCTCGTCGTTCGACCAGATCGGCCCGATGACCAAAACCGCGGAAGACGCGGCGATACTGATGAACGTCATCGGCGGGCACGATCCCATGGACTCCACTTCCGCCGATGTGGCACTGCCGGATTTCACCGCGGCGTTGTCGAACGACGTCAAGGAACTCAAGATCGGCATCCCCAAAGAATATTTCGGGAAGGGGTTGAACGCAGATATCGAAAAGACGGTGCTCGAAGCGATCAAAACGCTGGAATCGATGGGCATGCAAGCCATCGAAGTGTCCCTGCCGCACACTGAATACGCGGTGGCGGCGTATTACATTCTCGCCTGCGCCGAGGCCAGTGCCAATCTGTCACGCTACGACGGCGTCAAGTACGGCTACCGATCGGGGCACGCTGACAACCTGATGGACATGTACACCAATACGCGCGAAGAAGGCTTCGGCGAGGAAGTCAAACGACGGATTTTGCTCGGCACGTTCGTGCTCAGCTCCGGCTATTACGACGCGTATTATCTGAAGGGACAGAAAGCGCGGACGCTGATCAAGCAGGATTTCGAGGAAGCGTACAAGAAGTGCGATTTAATGGTGGGACCCATCGCCCCGGCGCCTGCCTTCAAACTGGGCGAGAAACTGGACGATCCCCTGCAGATGTACCTGTCGGATATTTTCACCATCTCCGCCAACCTGGCGGGGATTCCGGCGATGTCGATTCCCTGCGGTCAATCGAAAGACAATTTACCCATCGGCCTGCAATTGATGGGCAAACATTTTGATGAAGAAACGCTCCTCAACGTCGCCCACCGGTACCAGCACACCACCGACCACCACCTCCAACACCCGACACTTTAAGCGATTGCCTCTATATGTTGCAGAGTGTCTCTGCTGGCAGTTTATCGAAGGATCCGGGTTTTCATCCTGCCAGCCGGTCTAAGGTTTATTTTTAATGCGGGGGATCAATTCCTCGATGAATAGATCGAGATAGTGCGGCGAGGCGGCGGACAGGTGCGGCTGGATGAGAACATTCTCCATGTCCCATAATTCGGAAGTTTCAGGCAGGGGCTCGGTTTCGAACACGTCGAGGTAGGCGCCGGCGATGTGTTTTTCCCGCAGGGCGTGGACGATGTCCGCTTCCCGGTATACGTTACCGCGTCCAACGTTGTACACAATGGAATAGCGCGGCAGTTGCTTAAAATGCTCGCGAGTGAACAGACCGGCCGTTTCCACCCCACCGGGCAAAACGAGAATCAGGTGATCGGTCTCCGGTAAAACTCCCATCAGTTGATCGGCCATCACGATCTTATCGCCGCCATCAAAATAATCCGGCGGCTCCATAGCCCCGCGTTTCACTCCCGTCAGGTGACACCCGAAGGGCTTGAAGACCCGGCCAATGACTTGGCCGATGCGCCCGAACCCAAGAACAGTTACCCTCTTTTGATAGAGAGACGTAATCTTTTGGGAAATTTTGACGCGGGCCCATTTTTTCTTTTTCTGGAGATCGCGGGAGGCTCGAAGCGCCTTGCAGAAATAGAGTGCCGCCCCCAGGACGCTCTCAGCCATCATCTGGCCGTGAAAACCGCCGAACAGCACTGGCAGGTTCGAGCCGGGTTCCACATCAACCCAGTCCTTTCCGGCGGCTGGGGTAGCAATCCATTTCAGCTGGGGCGTGCTTTTTTGCCACTCCCGCTTGAAATACCAGACGATCACTCCCTCAGCCTCGGGCAATCGCTCTAGAAAATCCTTTGAATTATGGCAAACTACCATCGAAAACCCCGGTAAGTGTCTACTAAATTGCTCTCTATGGCGGTCTTGGAAGTTCCAGGCCTCGACATGGGGGTGAGTCAAATAGATCAAAATTTTCATTTACATTGAAAACTCCTCAATTAGGGGTAGTACAGCTTTCCATACACCGATTTACGAAAAAACCATACAATTTTCAGACAACCCATCTAACTCCCAATTTTTAAATCATTCTAAATCAATGACTTAATATTTCAACCTATTTTGGCACGACTCTTGAAGTAACTACGGTGAAATTGATAAACCTTAACCCGAGGAAACCCATGATACGCTCCGAGTTAGCCAACAAACTGGCCGCCAAGATGAACATTTCCAAGCAGGAAGCGGATCGGACCCTGCTGGCCTTCATCAACGGCATCATGACTAATCTGGAAAAAGATGGCCGTGTCGTCATTCAGGGATTTGGTTCATTCCGCCTGAGAGAGTACGAAGCCCGTATCGGTAAGAAGCCTGTTACCGGTGAGCCCATCCAGATTCCGGCCCGCAAAAAGCCGGTATTCCATGCCAGTAAGGAACTGAACCAGCTCATCAACCGAGAGCGTACCGAACGTCCGGTTTACGTGGAAACAGTTCAAACCCCCGTTTTCGCGGCGTAAGGGAAGAAGTTTTTACCAAAATCCACCCGGCGGAATTTGTGCTATAATTTCCTTCTCTGACCGATTTTCGAACCGAGGGAGGTTTGGGAGTAAACAAGCCTTTCCCTCAGTCCGGAAACCCCAACAAGGAGGCCGGAAATGAGCGATCCCAACACCTGCAGTAAATGCGGCGCGAAAAGCGTCCTCAAGGGGGAGATCGGCCTTCGTACCAGCAAGGACCTGGAATTGATCATGGTCGTCCGCAAAGACCATGGCATCGAGAAAAAAGTTCCCCTCCAACCGCGGGTCTGTGCCCAATGCGGATTTGTCGACCTGTTCGTGGAAAGCCCCGAGAACCTGAAAATCACCTCCAGCGACAAACCGGTCGATCCCGGTTTCAAACAACGCCCCCTTCTCGAATACGATTTCTAATTTCCATTCTCTGCTTTTCCAAGATGCTTGGGACTTTTTTCCGAAACCTCTTGTCTTCCAGTCCGCGATTAAGTGACAATACATAGAGTATTATCCAATT
>JAUVMD010000318.1 GCA_030600405.1 Nitrospirota bacterium | reverse complement strand
CGTGACCACCAGGCCCGCGGCGGCACAGAGGGTGATCTCCATGAGGCCGGCGAAATGATTCGGGTTGACATACGGGCCGAACGGATTGGTCATCCCCCGCGCCTGCCGGAGCCAGTAGAGCTTGCCGTTCCACGTCTGGGCCTGGACGAGGGCGAAGGCGGCCAGCGCCGCGAAGTCGACGAACAGGGCCGTGAGATAGAATCGGCGGCGTGCGCGCTGCGCCAGGCGCCGCCTGAGCACGAGGAAGCCCAGGAACAGGTCACTAAATACAATATCTCCACCAAAAAGTTCACCGGCGAAAACGATAAGCTGAAACAGGTCCATGCCGTTAAGATTCAATTCGGCGACCCCGACCCTGAAACCGGTCGCCACCCCTTGGAAGAAATCCCCGGTTCGGAGTTCACGTTGGATGTCGATCTGGTTCTGCTGGCAATGGGGTTTGTTCATCCCGTGCATGAAGGGCTGGTTAAGGAGTTTGGATTGGATTTGGATGGACGCGGCAACGTCGCCTGCGATGATAAGAAGATGACCAGTGTGGACGGTGTGTTTGTGGCCGGTGATATGACGCGGGGTCAGTCGCTGGTGGTCTGGGCGATTGCCGAAGGCCGCGAAGCCGCACGCTCCGTGGACGAATACATCATGGGCTACACCTTCCTGCCCCACAGTGAGTTTCTATAAAAAACTCTCCAAGCCACGCAGGTTCTATTCAAAGTCGTACTTAAAAATTCTTAAAAAATCAGGAATGGAGAGTTACTTTATTTTCCCAATGAAACGATGAGTTCCACGCGTTTGTGGATATCCAGTTTTTTGAAGATGCGTTTCAGGTGAAACTTGACGGTGTAGGTACTGATGGCAAGCATTTTTGAGATTTCGTCGTCGTTGTAACCTTGGGCTGCAAGCTGGACGACTTCTTTTTCCCGCCGGGTGAGCCCGGCTTTTTCCAGTTTTAATATTTGCGCAAAAATGGGTTGGGGATTGGTTGGGTGTGAATTGTTCTTTTTTCCCAAACAGCGAGTGATCTTTTGTAATAAATCGTCCCGATTTACAGGCTTTAAAACATAATCGTCCAGTTCCAGGCGTAGAGCTTCAATCGCGGTTTCCATGGACCCGTAACCCGTTAAAATCATAACCGGAGTTTTCGGATTCAGTTGTTTGATTTTCCGTGATACTTCCAGACCGTCCATGCGCTCCATTTTTAAATCAATGATCACAAGGTCGTGCTGAAGTATTTCGAAACTTCTCAGACCCTCTTCGCCGGATACCGCCGTGGTAACCTCGTACCCGCTTTCTTTAAGATCATCGCTAACCGCTTCCAAAAGGAATTTTTCGTCATCTATAAGTAGAATAGAATTTCCGGCCATTTTGATTATTTAAATTATTAGCAAACATTGAAACTAGATGTAAGTGAGACATAGTATCAAAATAATTTTGATAAAATCTAACTAAAATAAGGAGATTGTTAAAAATAATTGGTAAGCGGAACCTTTAAAGGGGAGTTTTTCTATATAAATTAACTCTTTTTGGGTGTGTTTACCTAAAATAGGATAATTAAGAGAAATTAGAATTTCAGGCGCTGAAATACTCCTTTCAGTTTCTCTTTGACGGGCTTGCCGTCGATATCGGCGAGTTCGTGGAGCAGTTCTTTTTGTCTCTTATTTAATTTTTTGGGAGTTTCAACAATCAGCTGGATGATCTGATCCCCTCGGCCGCGTCCTCTGATTTGCGGAATACCGGCTCCCTGGATGCGGTAGCGGTCTCCGGATTGAGTTCCCGGGGTGATGGGAATCACTTTAGTTTTGTTGTCGAGCAAAGGCACCTCGATATCCGCTCCCAAAGCGGCCTGTGAAAAAGAGAGGTTCAGTTGGCAGTAGATGTCCAAACCTTCGCGGTGAAAAAACTCGTGGGCCTGTACGTGGACAAAAACATAAAGGTCGCCGGCAGGCATTCCCGGCACGCCTTCGCCTTCACCACGGAGGCGAAGGCGCGAGCCATCATCTACACCTGCAGGAATGTTGACTGAAATTTCTTTTTTGTCAACTTCCACGCCTTCCCCATGGCAGGTGAAGCAGGGGTCCTTGATGATTTGTCCGGTTCCGTGGCAGTGAGGGCAAGGGCTTTGTAAACTGAAAAATCCCTGAGAACGCACCACCTGTCCGGTTCCTCGGCAGGTACCACAATGAATGGGCGAGGTGCCGGGTTTGCATCGGGAACCTTTGCAGGTTCGACAGGGTACATGTTTGCGGACTTCCACGGACTTTTCCGTCCCGAAGGTGGCTTGTTCGAAGGAGATGGTGACATCAGTGCGCAGGTCTGCGCCGGTTCTTTGACCACCTCCGCCGCCGAAGAAATCGCCGAAGATGTCTCCGAAGGTGGAAAAGATGTCCTCAAATCCGCCGAACCCGCCGGCTCCTTTCCCTTTTAAACCCGCGTGTCCAAACTGATCGTAGATTTTTCTTTTTTCCGGATCGCGCAGCACTTCGTAAGCCTCTGCAGCTTCTTTGAATTTTTCCTCGGCTTCTTTATCGCCTGGATTTTTATCCGGATGGTACCTGAGTGCCATTTGGCGGTAGGATTTTTTTAAATCGGATTCGGAAGTATTGCGGTCAACACTCAATACTTCATAATAATCTCGCTTCACTCAAGCTCCTTACTGTTTCAGCTTTGCCACTTTGACTTTGGCGGGTTTAAGTAATTTATCTTTAAAAAGGTAACCCGGTTCCAATTCTTCCACAATCTCATTATCTTTATCCGGGTCGGTGGTGTCCTCCGT
>JAUVMD010000324.1 GCA_030600405.1 Nitrospirota bacterium | reverse complement strand
CTGCCTGTTAAATACAAAGGCAATCTCATTTTCATCAGCCCGACGGAACCCTTTTTCGCGCATATGAAGGTGTGCTTCATGGGATCCCTTTTTATTTCCATGCCTTATATTCTGTATCACATCTGGTTTTTTATCTCGCCGGGACTCAAGGTCAAAGAAAAAAAGATCACCATGATGTTCGTTCTTTTCGGGACTCTCTTTTTCCTGTTTGGAGGGGTGTTCTGTTATTTTCTGGTTCTGCCTCTCGGCCTCAAATTCCTGATTGGTTATGGGATTGAGTGGTACCACTTTCAACTCACCATTAAACTGTATTTCAGTTTTGTGGTGAAAATGATTCTGGCATTCGCCTTTGCCTTCCAGACCCCGTTGATTATGGTGTTGTTGACCAAATTCGGGGTCATCAACACCATCAAAATGCGGATGTACCGCAAATGGGCGTTCCTGGGATCGTTTGGCCTTGCCGCCGTGCTCACCCCTCCCGATATCATCACCCAGGTGCTTCTGGGCTTTCCCCTGTATCTGCTCTACGAGTTCGGTGTTTTGGTATCGGCGTTTTTTGAAGACCCCAAGCAGAGAGAACAGGTTATCAAACAAATGCAACTGCAGAGGGAAATGAAGCAGGCCAAGAAGGAGGCCGCCATGAAAGCCACCAGCATCAAGAAAAAAGTCAAGAAGACGGTCAAGCCCAAGAAAAAGGCCGGCTGATTTTCCTTCCTTTTAATCTCTAGAATAAAAATCCCAGTAAAGTAAAAACTTTTGGATAGTGGTGCACCAATAACCAGCCTGCGGTGTGGCAGGCTATCTGGAAGATCAGGGGAGCCATCAGCGACCCGGTGAGTAAATAAAACGAGGAGGCAATGAGTCCAAGCAAAAACATTCCCAATTGCAAATCAAAGTGGACCAGCGCGAATATCAATCCCCCCAGATAAACGGCGAGGGCCGGTTTGGTTTTGCGAATGAGCGCCTGAAGAACGTATCCGGTCAAAAATCCCTGTTCAGCCAACGTAAAAAAAATCGTCGGTATGATAAAGGCAATAAATGAAAAGTTTCCTTCCGGCTCATGGGAGAGTCTTTGATCTGCTCCGGAAAACAATTCGTTTTGATCCAAGCCGGATACTCCGATAAAGAATTCCAGCAAGGGAGCCATTCCGACCACCAGTCCCCCCGCCAGACACCCCAGGACCAGATTTTGCTTCCAATGCTCTTTATGAAAACCCAATTGGTGCCACGTCGCGTAGCGGGTAAGAATAAGCAATAACACTACCATTCCGAAATAGGCTGGGTAGATATAAGGGCCCAATTTTTGAGCCTGAGGAAAAAGGATGTGGAGCACTGGAAATAACACGCAGGAGTAAACCGCAAGGGTTCCTACCGGCCCTTTCATTCCCCAGGTCCCTTTGAAATCGGTTCGCTTAAAAATCGGCATTCATAGATTCGGTAATGGATTCGATGGATCGTTTTACGGCTATCTCAATTCTTTTTCGTGATACTATACTCGGTTTTGACGCACAGAAAAGTCAATAGGAGGCTGTATCGTGGAAGTAAACATATCCGCCTGGAGAGACCAAGGCCTGTCGGATAGTGAAATTAAAAAAAAAGTCGTTCTCTCCAAGCACAATTTGGTGAACAGCGATCTGAGCGGAGCCCAAATTAAAGGGGCCAATCTTTCGCAGGGAAATCTCATGCGTGCCATAATCCGAAAAGCGGATATTTCAGAAGTGGATTTCCGTGGCGCCGACATGATGGGAGTTCTCTTTGAAGGTAGTAACTTAACCGGGGCCTTGTTCACCGGTAGCCATATGACCCAGGCCGTGTTTAACGAAGCCCGGCTCGACCGGGCCAACCTGACCGGAGCCAATCTAGCCAATTGCATTTTCAAATGGGCCAAGATGGCGGGCACGTCATTCATTAAGGCAATCATGACCCAGGCCGTGCTCACCGGAGCCGAAATAGATCAGGCCAATTTCACCAAGAGTGACCTGACACATGGTAGTTTACGTGAAGCTGTGATCAAGGGCGCACAATTTAATTTATCCAAATGCGTTCGTACGGATTTCCGTGAAGCGGAAATTGAAGGAAGCGATTTTTCCCAGGCCAATCTCGGGCAGGCTGACTTCAGAGTGTCCACGATCTCCCAAACTCAATTTAACGGTGCCAATTTAAGCCAGTCCAATTTTACCAGTACGGAAATGGATGAAGTTGATTTTACAGACTGCAATCTGGATCAGGTGGATTTTACCGACGCGGAATTACAGGGAGTGGTTTTTAAGGGAACCCGATTGACTGGTGCGAATCTCGAATCCATTCTCAACCTTTCCTGCGAACAGATCAATCTTGCTAAAATCGACAAAAAAACCAAACTCCCGCCTCATATGGAAGTGACTTGGGAAGGGAAAAAGTTTGAATGCAAATTGCGGCAATAATTTGAAATCTACACTAACCCTTTTTATTCAATCATTTATATGAGAATGGCTTTAGCTTTTGGGTTTCCCCCAGAGGAGAAGGAAAATTTAATTCGGGAAACCGGGAAGACCGAGGACCGGCTGGAGTTGACAAGGCTAAGGTATTTTTTTACTATCCATAGTGGAGAGCTTTTTCATTTGAATCCATGCCCGTAGAATCGGTATCAGGCACTCAAGGACGCCTCCCTCTTAAGAATCATTATCATTCTTTTCCAGACTTAAGACCATTCATCTCAGGAATTCTTCTCACGTTTATTCGAATTGACGGTGATCGG
>JAUVMD010000075.1 GCA_030600405.1 Nitrospirota bacterium | reverse complement strand
GGCCGGTTGGGGAAACCACAGTTCAGGCACAGCTTTTGTTCCTGTTGGTGGCGTAATGCAATGGGCTCTTTTTTTGGCTTATCCATATTGAATCGACCCTAAACAATGCCTTGGCACATGGTGCGGGCCAAAGTCTGCTGGAAAAACAAATTTGGATGCTTGTTGAAATTCTATTATGATTACCTTATGGTGTCAACGTACAACCTCTGGAAAACTTTTACCCATCGGTTAACCATTTAGGTTAGTGTAATAGAACAGTTACGGCTTATGGTTTTTAGAATCATCATGTTGTCCACGATCCTGTCACTGGCGCTGACAAGCGGAGCCTGGGGAACCCCTCCAAAAAATATGGCCCCCTCCTCTTATTCCGGAATGGTTCTCATTCCACAAGGTGCTTTTGAAATGGGGAGCCGGAAATCGTTGAGGGAGCTGGACCCGGTTTCCATTTTTCAGGCGGACCGGCATATGCTGGGACCGGAAGACCCCGCTCATGAGGTCATACTCGATGCTTATTATATTGACCTCTATGAAGTGACCAACGCGGATTATAAAAAATATATAGAAACAACCGGTTCCATAACGATGCCCCGTTACTGGGAAGACTCCAACTTCAATCAACCCAATCAACCGGTGGTGGGGACCACCTGGAAAGAAGCACGGGCTTTCTGCCAGTGGAAAAACAAACGCCTGCCGACGGAAGCGCAATGGGAAAAAGCGGCACGCGGCAAACGACCGGTCAAGTACCCCTGGGGAGACGAGGAGCCGGACAAAACCCGGCTCAATTTCAACAACCATGCCGGCAAGACCACTCCGGTAGGATCCTATCCAACAGGAAAATCGGATTACGGCGTATTCGATTTATCCGGCAATGTCGCCGAGTGGGTTAAGGACTGGCACTTTCCAGAATATTACCTGTTTTCGCCCAAGGAAAACCCGCCCGGACCGGACAAAGGCCACTATAAAATCATTCGCGGCGGAAATTGGAAAAATAAGGCCGAAGATGTCCGTCTCACCTACCGCAACGCAACGGTCCCGAAAGCGCGAAGCAAAACCGTCGGCTTCCGGTGTGCGGCCGACGCACCCCAACCTTCCAAAAAATAATCCGAGAATATTTATCGTTCGTTGAGTTGCCCCAGGATGCGGTCGAGTAGAATATCGGCGATTTCCGTTTTGGTAAGAAGCGGAAGCGATTCGACCTTGGCGTTACGGTCGATGAGGATCACCTGGTTATTGTCGGATTGAAAGCCTATGCCGGGGGCGCTGATATCATTGGCTACGATCAAATCGAGCAGTTTGCATTGCAGTTTTTCGGTGGCGCTCTGAACAATATTTTCGCTTTCCGCGGCAAACCCAATAATCAACTGATTGGATTTCTTTTCCGCCACCTCTTTCAATATATCCTGGGTGGGGTAGAGGTTAAGGGTGAGAGGTCCCTCTCCGCTCTTTTTGATTTTTTCCTTTTGGACAGACTCCGGCGCGAAATCACCCACGGCGGCAGTCATGATCAACACATCACATCGCGGCAGATGATCGAGAACCAGTTCAGACATCTCCCCGGTCCTCTGACAATTCAACAGGGCCACTCCGAAAGGCGGCTCCAGATGAGTCGGTCCGCTGATAAGCGTTACTTCCGCACCACGGCTCCGTGCCTGGCGGGCGATGGCGTATCCCATTTTTCCCGAGGACCGGTTGGTGATGAAGCGCACCGGATCAAGCGGTTCACGGGTCGGCCCGGCGGTCACTAAAACGCGCAGACCTGCCAGATCGGTTTGGCGAAGCAGACATTTGCGGACTGCTTCCAACAGGCGCTCCGGTTCCGCAAGTCGTCCCAGCCCCACCGTTCCGCAAGCCAATTCTCCCGCTTCCGGATCGACGATTCCAACCCCGCGCTTCTTGAGGGCCCGAATATTTTCCTGGACGGCGGGATTGTCCCACATCTTATCGTTCATGGCCGGGGCTACGAGAACCGGGCCGGCAAACGCCGAGAACAGGGTCGACAACGGGTCGTCCGCCAAGCCGTGTGCCATTTTTCCAATGGAGTTCGCGGTGGCGGGTGCGACAATCATCAGATCGGCATTCTCCGCCGCGCGGATGTGCTCCATCAAGGCGGAAGCCTCGCTCCCGAATATTTCGTGATAAACAGGATGGCCCGACAGCGCTTCAAAGGTGAGCGGCGTGACGAATTGTTTGGCATTTCCCGTCATCACCACATACACCTCAGCGCCCTCTGTCACCAGAAGACGCAAAAGCTCCACCGCCTTGTACGCGGCAATACCGCCGGATACGCCGAGCACGATCTTTTTTCCTTCCAAAGGATGGATCATGTTTTGAGGTACCCTGTAATTCATAATCTCATTTTCCCGTTTATATATGGTTCACTTTACCATAAAATGCGTGACCGATGGCTCGTCCTTTGAACATACTGTTTATTTCTCCCGAAGCGCACCCCTTCGCCAAGACCGGCGGTCTGGGGGACGTTTCGAGCGCCCTGCCCCATGCGCTGAAACAGCTGGGGCATGATGTGCGCGTGATGCTCCCAAAATACCGCTCCGTCAAACAATCCAAACGTTCCATCAAACCGATGGGGTTGACGGTAGCCGTTCCAGTCGGGCCGGAAACAAAATCCGGAGAACTGCATGAAGGCCGGTTGAATCGCAGGGTGCCCATCTATTTTATCGGCCAAGACGATTATTTTGATCGGGAGGGATTTTACGGGGATGCAGAGGGAGAATTCTCCGACAATGCGGAGCGTTTTATTTTCTTCGATCGGGCGGTGCTGGAAGCCTGCAAAGCCCTCAACTTCCAACCGGACATTATCCATTGCAACGATTGGCAAACCGGCTTGGTTCCCTGTTATCTGAAAACCACTTTTGCCAGCGATCCATTTTTTGAAAACACCCGCTCGGTTTTTTCCATTCATAATCTGGGCTATCAGGGAAATTTTGACGAACGGTATTTGCCCTTGGCGCATCTGCCCTGGAACCTGTTCACACCGGAGGGCATCGAGTTTTACGGTTCTCTCAGCTTCATGAAAGCAGGACTGGTTTACGCGGATAGGCTGACCACCGTCAGCAAAACTTACAGTAAAGAAATCCTGACCCCTGAAAACGGGTTTCATATGGACGGCGTGTTACGTCATCACCAGAGCAAGCTATCCGGCATTTTAAATGGAGCCGACTATGGGGAATGGGATCCACAAACAGATTCCAACATTAAAACCCGGTATGGTCCCAAATCGCTCAAAGGAAAACAGGAGTGCAAAAAGAGTCTGGCACGGAAACTGTCCTTCAAACTGCCGGAACAAACGCCTTTGATCTGCATGGTGACGCGCCTTTCGCCGCAAAAGGGAATCGACCTGATCCTTGAGAGTTTCTCCAAGCTCATGAAACTGGAAGCCGCCCTGGTCATTCTGGGAACGGGTGATGCGTTTTATGAAACCTTTCTCAAAGATCAGGATCACCGGTACCGGAGCCGGTTCCGTTATGTCTCGGGATTCGATGAAAAGCTGGCGCACCAAATCATCGCGGGGAGTGACATTTTGTTGATGCCTTCCCTGTATGAACCGTGCGGGCTAACGCAGATGTATGCCCTTCGTTACGGGACGGTACCCGTGGTGCGCCGGGTTGGTGGTCTGGCTGATACGGTCAAGGCCTTTCAATCCGGAAAAAACCGGGGAACCGGTTTTCTGCTCAAACCTAAAGAGACGGACGAATGGGTCCCTCTGCTACAGAAGGCATTAACCCTATATTCCAAGAAAAAAGTCTGGCGGAGCCTGATGTTGAACGGGATGAAGCAAGATTTCAGCTGGGATAAGGTAGCGAAGCAATATGTTCGCCTGTATCGCCGGGCCCTTAAAAAAAATGACAAGGCTGTTTCTGAACCCGGAACGGATAGGTATTTACCGTTGCAAAACCTGCCTGATTATAATAAAAACTAGAAGTTCATCGGTCGGAAGGGAGGGGGCTGGCTTATTGGATCATTCCTACAGAGTCCGGGAGTTGTCCTGCACAGGAATAGGAGGCCGTTTTGAAGAAAATTCTGGTTGTGGATGACGAAGATAATATCCGCCTCCTGTACCAAGAAGAGTTGCGGGATGCCGGTTACGAAGTTTCGCTGGCCGGAAGCGCCGAGGAGGCTCTCAAGAAAGTAAAAGAAGACCCTCCGGATTTGATCACCCTGGATGTCAAACTGCCGGGTATGAGCGGCTTCGATTTTCTCAAGGAACTCAAGCAAAACCAAAAAGATATTCCGGTCATTGTGTGCTCGGCTTATGGAGCGTATAAACAGGAGTTCCAACTCTGGGCCTCGGAAGCCTATGTGGTCAAATCGGCAGACCTCCGGGAATTGAAAATGACCATTAAAGAAATTCTCAGCAATTGAAATCAGCGGCTTGAGCCAAACCCGCGGGTTCCCATGAATGGGAATCCGGACTCATTAACTCAGTTGAAGCACCCCATGCACGAACCGAGATTCATCGCCATTGAAGGGTCCATCGGGGCCGGGAAAACCACTCTGGCCCACCGGCTGGCCCAGCAATACGATGCCCGCCTGGTCCTCGAGGTGGACGAGGACAACCCGTTCATGGACAAGTTTTACGAAGATCGGTCCACCTACGCCTTCCAGACCCAGGTTTTTTTTTTGCTGAACCGGTACCACCAGTATCTGGATCTCGCCCAGCGGGATTTATTCAACAGTGTGGTGATCTCCGACTACCTGTTCAATCGTGACCGAATTTTCGCGGGGCTGAACCTTGAGGGCCACGAACTGCATCTCTACGAACAGCTGTTCAACCTGATCAAAATCAAGCTTCCCAAACCAGATTTGGTGATATTTCTGCAGGCTGAGACCCCCATCCTGCATGACCGGGTGGAAAAACGGGGCCGCCGGTTCGAGCAGAATATGGAGTATCAGTACTTGGAGGACGTCAATCGCGCTTTCAATAACTTCTTTTTCTATTACGCCGAAACCCCCCTTTTGGTCATCAATACCAACGAAATCGACTTGGCGGGTGAAAAATATAACTTCAAAGAGTTGATTAACAAGATCAATAATCATAGAATAGGCCGAGAGTATTACAATCCGCTTGGATCCTGACAAGACCGGGACGGAGTTGCATAATACGAGTTTGGGGGGAGTTCGGAAGGAAGACCACTGGCAGGCTTCCAATCCATTTTACGCTTTCACCTGATTTGTTTTATGACCGACCTCCGTGCCCACCGGCATTTCAACCGGCGGGCTTTTTAATTGCGACTGCTTTTAAACCACCCTTCCCTTGTCCGGCCCGGCCGTTTCCCGGCCCACCCTCCAAGCCTTTATTCGAGATCGCGCTATGGACCGGAAACGAGTCACCATTCCCCAATTGATGGAATGGAAAAAGAACCAGCGAAAAATTTCCGCGTTGACCGCTTACGATTACACGTTCGCCCGGTTGCTGGATGAATCAGGCATTGATGTCATTCTGGTGGGCGACTCGGCGGGCATGGTGTCCATGGGCTATGAAAACACCTTGCCCGTGACCATGGACGAAATGATTTTCCATACCCGTGGCGTCCGGCGGGGTGTGCAAACTGCACTTCTGGTGGGAGACATGCCGTTCATGTCCTACCATGTCTCGGAGGCGGAAGCGATCAGGAACGCCGGCCGGTTCATCCAGGAAGGCGGTGCCGAAGCGGTGAAGATGGAAGGCGGTTCCCGAGTACTCGACAAGGTTTGTGCCGTGATCCAGGCCGGTATTTCCGTCATGGGCCATGTCGGGTTGACTCCCCAATCGGTACATCAATTCGGCGGATACCGGGTGCAGGGCAAAAATTATCTCGATGCCCGGCAAATCAAAAAAGACGCCCTGGATTTACAAAAAGCCGGGGTCTTTGCACTGGTGCTGGAAGGCATGCCGATGGAACTGGCGGCGGAAATTACCGCCGAGCTGGAAATACCGACCATCGGGATCGGCGCCGGGTCGCACTGCGACGGGCAGATTCTGGTTACCCAGGACATGCTGGGGATGAACCTCAATTTTGCTCCCAAGTTTGTCAAAAAATATAGTGAAGTGGGAGAGGCGATCCGGTCGGCGGTACAGGATTATGTCGACGAGGTCCGGTCCGGCGCGTTTCCCGATAAAGCCCACTCGTATCACCTGAAAAAAGAAAAACTGCGGAGCGTCGGTAACGATTCCCGATAATTAGTTTTTTGGAAAAAAACCATGAAAATTTTAAAGACCCTTGATGAGATGAAAGCCTGGTCGCGGAAGGTGCGGGAGGACGGAAAAACCCTCGGGTTGGTACCCACCATGGGATACCTGCATGAGGGGCATTTGAGTCTGGCCCGTAAATCCGTGAGTGCCTGCGACCGGACCGTGGCCAGCATCTTCGTAAATCCCAAACAGTTCGGGCCCAACGAAGATCTGGATACCTATCCCCGTGATCTGGAGGCCGACCGGCGCCAATTGGAGCGGTTGGGTGTGGACGCCCTTTTCCTTCCCACCGCGGATGACATGTACCCGGAAAGATT
>JAUVMD010000197.1 GCA_030600405.1 Nitrospirota bacterium | reverse complement strand
TAGGGCAGTTCTGGATGACGATGAGGTCATCAATATGAAGAACCGGCTTAACGAAACTCAATTCGAATGGCGGACTTTGGATCTGAAACCCAATCCCGAGCAGTTCAAACAAGAACAATGGAAATATACCTGGAACCCGTACGGCCAATGCTCATGGCCGCCAGAGGACGAGAAGATTGAGAGTCTGAACACACATGTCCGCGAACAGACCAAACTCCTGCTATCCAACGATCTGGCGCGCACTGAAAAATTTACTTCATCCGTCAAAGACGGGATCGATATCCGGGATACGCTTCGCAACTGGCACACGGGCGACATTTACGTCAAAGAGATTCCTCCCTCACGGGGCACCATCGAAGTGGTGGTCATGCTGTTTGAAATGGAACCCCAGCCGGATCGATACACCTGGCGGCAAACCTGGTTCGCGGAGCACAAGGAAGAATCCACGCTATGCTTTTTTGCCACCAACTATATGGACAACATGATCGGCCCCGGCATCGGCCAGGCCACCTATGGCGGCTGCATGATGATTTTTCCTCCGCGTCCCATCATCAACATCTGGGAGGACCCTCGCCTACTCATAGGTGAAACGCTGGAGGAAAAACTTCTGGAGGCGGCGTTTTTTCATTCCCGCGAGAAACATGTTACCGTCGTCTCTCCCGGACCGCCCCAGGCCGGCTGGCGGCGCATGGCCCGGCAATACAAAAAACGGATCATTCATATTCCTCTCAAACGGTTTTCAGTGCAAACCATCGAAAAAGTCCGCCAGTTTCACGTACTGAACGGCAAGCACATCCGCTCCTTCGCCACCCGCTTCATCCAGGATATTTAAGCTTGAGGTGGGACTCCCACTTTTAATTTGTTATACTTTTTCTGCAGGTTTTTAATTCTGGAAATCCCCAACGACCTGTTGAGTTGATTTTCTAACCGGCGCGCACTTCTTGCCCGACACCAACCCTGGGTTCTCTTCCTTCACGCATGGACAACAATAAAAAGATCAGCAAGGCAGCCGGGGCTGTGGGTTCGATGACCCTGATCTCCCGGCTGTTCGGTTTCGTCCGCGATCTGGTGCTGGCGATGACCTTTGGCGCTTCCGCTTCGGCGGATGCTTTTTTCGTCGCGTTTCGCATTCCCAACATCCAGCGGCGCATTCTGGGCGAGGGCGCGGTCAGTGCCGCCATGATCCCGGTGTACGGCGAATACCTGAATACCCAAAGCGAAGAAGAAACCCAAAACTTCGCATCCAACCTGTTCAACATCCAACTAACGGTTCTTATCCTCACCTCACTGGCAATTGTGGTCTTCGCCCCTTATCTGATCATGGGGTTCGCACCGGGCTTTATGGATGAGCCGGACAAATTCGAATTGACGGTAACGTTAACACGGTGGATGGGCCCTTACCTGATTCTAGTGGGGATGAGCGCCTACTGTATGGGGATTCTGAACACGCATGGAGTCTTTACACTTTCCGCCGCGGCACCGATTCTGGTCAACCTCTCCATGGTTCTGGGTGCCCTGATTCTGTCGCCCTACTTGGAACAACCCATTTTGGGCCTGGCCATCGGAGTGCTCGTAGGAGGGGTCTTGCAGTTCCTGGTGCAATTTCCGGCCACCCTGCGCAAGGGCCTGACCTTGAGACCCGTCTTCAACTGGAAACATGCCGGCATTATCAAAGTCGGAAAACTTTTGGGTCCAGCCATCCTGGGTTTCGGCGTTTATGAAATCAACCTGCTGGTGGACACGCTATTGGCTTCTCTGCTGGCGGGGGGGTCCGTATCCTATTTGTATTACGCGAACCGGATGGTGCAGTTGCCTCTCGGCGTTTTCGGCGTGGCGTTGGGGGTGGCTATCCTCCCGATGCTGACCGGCCAGGCGGTCCGACAGGAAATTGCGGAATTCCGTGACACCCTGGCGTTCGGTATCCGGTTGATCCTGTTTATTACCGTACCCGCTACGGTGGGCTTGATCATTTTAAGTTTTCCGATTATCAACACCCTGTGGGAGCGTGGTGAGTTTTTGCGGACCACGACCGAAGGAACCAGCCTGGCTTTGATTTATTATTCGGTCGGATTATGCGCGTTTGCCGGAACCAAGGTACTGGTTTCGGCCTTCTATTCATTTCAGGACACCAAAACTCCGATGAAAATTGGAATTTATTCAATGCTGTTAAACGTAACTCTCGCCATTATCCTGATGGGCCCGCTCAAACACGGGGGTATCGCGCTGGCTACTTCCCTTTCCTCCATTTTTAACGCGGCGGCGCTGGTGTTTCTCATGAAGAAGAAATTGGGACGCATGGGGGGACGCAGCATTGTGAGTTCCATGGTTCAATTGACGATCGCCGTCACCCTCATGGGATTGAGTATCTACTTTGCCAACGCATGGTGGTTTGATCCTGAGGCACCCCTGATCCACCGCATAGGGATTCTATTTGGAGAAATAGCGCTGGGCGTGATTATTTATACCTGCGCTTCGTGGCTGATGAAAAACGAAGAGCTGAAATTTATCCACCAGCTGATCCGCGAAAAAAGAGGCCCGCACCCCGCCTGATTTTTTTGACGAAACGCCCTTGTGTTCTCTCCCCCATTCCCTATAATGGGCCTCCCGAAAACGTTAACCCCAACAAAGGAATCAAGCAATGCTGGCCTGTTTGGATTTGGAAGGAGTACTCGTTCCCGAAATCTGGATCGCTTTTGCGGAACAAACCGGTATCGAAAAATTGCGCCTGACCACCCGGGACATCCCGGATTACGACGAACTGATGCGCGGCCGACTCAAGATACTGGATGAAAACAATCTCAAGCTAGCCGATATTCAGAAGGTGATCCAGAAGATCAAACCGCTGGAAGGAGCGAATGATTTTCTGGAGTGGTTGAAATCCGAGTTTCAGGTGATCATTCTTTCCGATACCTTTTACCAATTCGCGGGACCGCTCATGGCTCAATTGGATTATCCCACCCTGTTCTGCAATGAACTGATTATCGATAATGAGGGGCGCATCGCTAACTATCGCCTGAGACAGGCTGACGGTAAAACCAAAGCGGTGACGACCTTACAAAGTATGAACTTTCAAGTGGTTGCGGCCGGGGATTCTTACAACGATACAGGGATGCTGAAACAAGCGGATGCGGGTATTTTTTTCCGGCCGCCGGAGAGTATTACGAAGGAGTTTCCTCAATTCCCCATAACTCATCAGTACGAGGAAATGAAACAGGCCTTCCAGCAAGCCAAGGCCAACTTAACGAAGTAAGCGCTAGAACCGTTGAAACGATCATTCAATGGAAGAAGATAGCAGGCGGGTGGCGATCCAACCCTTTTTACCACCCATATCAACTTGAGTCCAGTGCTCCCCTTTCTCAAGAATGATCAGGTGCTCTCCCTTGCCGGCGCCGCCGATGATTTTCGATTGTTTGCTGGGTTTGTCCCGAACATTAGCGAACGATACGTTGACGTAGTGGATCAGCTGGTAGTCCTCATCCTCCGGAATATCCTGCGCCTTCTCTTCCACGGGGGTCTCCATAATACCGCCGAAAAAAGACTGATAATCCCAGTCCACTTTGTAGGCCACAAGCGCCGCAAACACCAGGGTAAGCAGAGAGATTTTTTTCATGGTCTGCCAGAAGGTCATTCCCGATTCCGGAACCTCCTCGGGCAGGACCGGCGGACCGCAATGCGCACAAAAGGCCGCACCCCGCGGCAAAGGCTTATTGCAAGAAATGCAATAATCTTTGATCAAGGCATTTTGTCTTTTGGTAATTTCATCAAAATTCATAATTCACTCATGCGGTAGAACCTAACCGGTAAATCGCATGATATTTATTTTTCAAATAGGTGATGAAATGCGAGGGATTCAAGACTTCCCCCGTCACCTCTTTCAATAAGGACTCGGTGGACAATAATTTTCCTTTAACGTGAATTTTCTGACTCAACCATTGTTTGATGGGCTGAAATTTGCCTTCACGAATCCAGTTTTCCAGATCGGGAAACTCCTGTCTTATCGCGTTATAAAACTGACAGGCGTACATAGCTCCAAACGTGTAAGACGGGAAATATCCGAAAGCGCCACCACTCCAATGAACGTCTTGCAAAATGCCTTCGGCATCCGTCGCGGGACAGATTCCTAAATAGTCCTGCATTTTATTATTCCACACCTCGGGCAAATCCG
>JAUVMD010000280.1 GCA_030600405.1 Nitrospirota bacterium | reverse complement strand
CCTTCACCGCTCCATCGGGATAGTACTTTAGCACGGGGCCTTCGAGAAGGTCGTTCTGATAAGTTCCTTTGTCCTTGAGGCGGCCATTTTTGAAATAGCCGAAGGCCATGCCGTGACGTTTGCCGTTGCGGTAGATCCATTCTGTCATTAGTTCTCCCGTAGTGTAATATAATCGGTTGATGCCGTGGCGGACGCCGTGTTCGAATTGGCGCTCGGTTTTCAGGATTCCGGCTTCGGTATACTCACGGGACCAGCCGTGGGGCTGCCGGTGTTCATCGACCTCGATCTTATAATGAACTTTGCCGTTAGGATAATTTTCGACGAGTGTTTCCGGGGCGGCAGTGGCACCGAGAACCGGACGCCCCAGAAGCATCAAAACGAAAATCACAGGAGTGGTGGTTGCCATGAACCGGTTCCAGTATTTATTGTTGGGTGCAGTCATTTTGGTTTATGGTATTTGGGCCTATACCGGCCCCCTTGAAACCCTCGCCATACGATACGGAGACAGCGGATTGACCTGGGGGATTCTGGTGTTTGGGATGCTGATCCCGTACAGCGCTTACTTTATTGTAAATATATTTCAATCCTGGAAAAAAAAGAAGCGGGAGGATTCAGATACGGAGGAGTAGGGAAGTCAGTTTTTAACGGTGGGGCGGATCCGGTTTTTTATGATTTCGAGGAGCTCTTTAAAATCGATGGGTTTGATCAGATATTCGGCGGCCCCAATCTCGAGGCATTCCTTACGGCTTTCTTCAGTGGCCACTGCGGTGGTCATGATGACCACGATCTCCGGATGTTCCTGCTTAACCTTCTTGAGGACCTCGACGCCATTCATTTGCGGCATGCGGATGTCGAGCAAAATGCAGTGGGGTTGAAAGCTGTCGATTTTGTCCAGAGCCTCCAACCCATTATGCGCGATGGCTACAGAATAGTTACTCAGCTCGAATAATTTGGTCAAGGTGAAACACATCTTCACCTCATCGTCTACTATCAGGATTTTGGGCACGAACGTTGATTCCGTCATAGATCTCTTTCTTTTCTAGTGGATTCTCTTAATATAACGAATTCTTTCCGATTGTTCCACAAAATATTGAAAAAAAGCGGGTTGTTGGTATTTATAGAGGTGATTTCTGTTCAGAGATATTTTTGAAACGTCAGGGGGTATCGGGATTGGGCTGTTTGGCGGGTGGCAACACCACATCTTTTCCAAAAAAGCGTCTTACAAATAAACGGAAAAAAACCTTCAGGTAATTGGGGCCGGTGTTTGTCAGGTTGAAACTGGAAAAGCCCATGTCGACGGAGCGGTTGATCCATGAGATCGGTACTTCCACAACCTTATATCCCAGTAAAAGGGGTTGCAGGCCGGTTTCGGCATTGGCCGCAAAATCATCTGACTCCAGGTGAAGATTGCGGGCCACCTCCTGTTTCATCAGTTTGAGGTTGTTGGTTAAATCGCGCAGATCCTTACGGAACAGGATGCGAGCCAGAATATGAAACGCTCGGTTAGCTAAAATTTTTGTAAACGGATAATTTAAAAGAACGCTGTCACGCGAGAAACGGCTTCCGATAACCACATCCGCCCCTTGATCGGCGGCCTCGAACAGACCCGTCAACTCCGGCAGGATGTGTTGGAAATCGCAATCCATGAGCAGAATATAATCGCCCTTGGCGGCGGCCAGTCCGTCGCGCAAGGCCCGGCCCACGCCGTTTGGCATACTGCGCTGCACCAGTTTGATCCGGGGATCCTCCCGGCCCAGTTGTTCTGCCACTTCCGCTGTGCGGTCCCGGCTGTTGTCATCCACCAGCACGATTTCGTGAAGGTAATCGTCATAATATCCCCTCAGACTCTGAACCAGTGGAATGATATTGGCTTCCTCGTTGTGGCAGGGAACCACCACGGAAACGCGTCCCTTTAAACTGGAGTGGCGAGCCAGATTGACCTTTGGTTTTTCCCAACCTTCAGGAGGAGGATTTTTACCCCACAGGTACAGCTCGCCTGCAAAGTTTCTGACGTAAGGCATATTTTCAAAGATCAGGCTTAAGTTCTGCATGGGCCACAACATGAATTTTGGAACCGGAGGAAATAAAAAATCGTACGGCAAAATTTTGATGCCCGTAAATCCGATTTCGGAAAGAATGGACATCATTTCAATCCGGTTGAAGGCAGCACGCCGTTTGGATTTACTGAAAAAGAGAAGCAAACGGGACAAAGTTTTTCGCAAAATATAATACGGGTTCCAGGGGTTGGGTTCAAATAGCAGAAACTGACCGCCCGGTTTCAACAGTTTTTTAACTGCCAGCAGAAACTGGCCATAGTTTTCACTGGGGAGCATGTGCCAGCCCACGACGTAATCGAATTGCCGATCTTTCAGGGAGTCGGAGAGAGATTCCAACAGAACCGTTTCTATATTTTCAGGAAGGTTCTGATGTTTGAGTTTCTCGTAGCATTCGGAATCGAACGTGGCTGCACAAATAGGATTGGTGTGATTGTTAGCGGCGGATAAAGTCTGCGTCCATTGGCCCGTGCCACAGCCCAGTTCCAGGATGCTTTCGCCGGGAAGCAGATGAAACATGTGGCGCGCCATCTGTGCCCGCCATCTGAGTCGTAGTTCCAGAAAATAATCCTTGTTATCCCAGTACTGGCACCGGGCACGTTCGTTTTCTTTTAATAGCTCCAACTGATTCATAAGCTCCGTTTTCCTGGAAGGAGTTCAGGCCGCACGGAAAGCATTTTTCACACGGGTTTTAATAATTGAGAAAGCGTCCTTGAGAGCGGACTTGGCCATTTTATTGCTTTTGTTGCGGGCGGAATCTGAAAATAGATCGTAAGTTAAATCGAAAATCCGCTTGGGTTTTCGCAGGAAATAAAATACGTAGAACAATCCCTGGCCGAAGATCACCAGAAAAGACAGTTCGCGGTCGCCAAACTTTGGATTGTACGAGGTTTTCTTGGCACCGAAATCCTGAAAGGTGAACAGACTCATCAGGTAGTCGTCGTCCAATTCTGTAATGACGCCGTTGGCCTGGAGTTCCTGGAACGATTCGGTATTGGGTTGCGGCGAATAGGCATTGAGATTGACATTGGTG
>JAUVMD010000235.1 GCA_030600405.1 Nitrospirota bacterium | reverse complement strand
GCCATAACACCTGAAAGTCCCGGGCGTTGCACAATCTGCCAGCAATCTTACACAGGGAAAACGCCTCAGAGCTTTGTTTCTCATTAAATTGCCTCTGGTTAGGGCGGCCTGCTTGGAGTTAAAGGGTGGAGATTGAGAGGGTTTTGGCCCCGGCCACCTGAATTCCCCATTGGACCTCTTTTCCCGACTGATAATGGAGCGTATTTTCTTTCATTTCAACGATCAGGCCTGAAGATTTCCCCCACTCTCCTTAGCGGATTTTATGGAAATTCCTTGGAACCTGTGCGAATTTATATTATTATTTGCGTCTTCCCGTTTACCCTCCCTTGGAGGTTCCGGAGGGCAGGCGGCTATTAAGTAACTTAAGTTCAATGATTATAGAGTCATAGGAGAAGCCCCATGGAAGCTGTGGCGGAACAGGCCAAAGCCTCGAGCACTAAAAAAGACACGGTAAGGATTACCGTGTGCAAAAGCCTGAGTGGTATCGCCGAAGGCGCGGAAAAGGTCTACGAGGAATTCGAGAAACAAATCGAAGAGCACAAGGCCGCCGCCGAGATCATGGAAAAAGGCGGTTGCTCCCTGGGCCAGGTTGGTTGCCGTGGATATTGCAGTCGTGACGTTCTGGTGGACATTTATGTTCCCGGCCAGCCGCGCGTCACCTATGAACGCGTCAAGCCGGACATGGTGGCCAAGATCATGACGGATCACATCATCGGCGGCAAACCCGTCGCCAAAGGCGCGGCCAAGCCAGACTATTACGAAAAACTTGAGAAGCAAACGCGCGTGGCCCTGGCGCATGGCGGCAACATCGATCCCGAAAACATTGACAACTATATTGAAGTCGGCGGTTACGAAGCACTCAAGAAAGTACTGACCACCATGACGCCGGCGGAAGTCATCGCCGAGATCAAGAAGTCCAATCTGCGCGGCAAAGGCGGCGGCGGTTTCATCACCGGCGAAAAGTGGGAAAAGGCCGCCAGCCAGGTTGCGGAAAAACGCTTCATCATGGTCAACGGCGACGAAGGCAACCCGTCTTCCTACATGGACCGCAGTGTCATGGAAGGCTCTCCCCATCAGGTGCTGGAAGGTTTATTGATCGGTGCCTATGCCATGCAGGCGACTGATGCCATCATCTACACCCGTTCCGACTACGGCATTGCGGTACGCCGTCTGAACATGGCTCTGGATGCGGCACGCGAACGCGGCTTTCTCGGCGACAACATCATGGGAACCAGCTTCAACATCGACTGTTACGTGCATGAAGGCATGGAAGCTTTTATCGGCGGCGAGTCCACCGCGCTGATGGAATCGGTCGAAGGCAAACGGCCGTTCCCGAAAGCCCAGCCGCCGCATTCCTCGGAAAAAGGGTTATTCGGTTACCCCACCAGTCTCAACAATGCCGAAACGTATGCGACGGTGCCGTTTATCATCAATAAAGGCGCCGATTGGTACCGCTCCATGGGACCGGACAACGCACATGGATGTAAAACCTGGGCGTTGGCGGGCAACATCAAGTACAACGGGCTCATGGAATTCGATATGAACACCACGGTCCGGGAAATCGTCGAGGATTATTGCGGCGGCATCCTCAAGAAAAAAGAGTTGAAGGTGGTGCATATCGGTGGGGTCACCGGCGGGTTCCTGCCCCCGGACAAGATCGACATCAAAACCGATTACGAAAGCCTGCTCGAGGCCGGCGCCCTCATGGGCCAGGCCAGCCTGTCGGCCTATGACGAGTCCGCCTGCGTGGTCGACCTGACCCGGTTTTCTATCGGCTTCAACGAAGCGGAAACCTGCGGCAAGTGCACCCCCTGCCGTATCGGGTTGACCCTCATCAAAAATATGCTGGACGATATCGCCGAAGGCCGTGGCAAAATTGAATATCTCGACAAACTCCAGGCCCTGTGTGAAGAAATCAATGTTACTTCACTGTGCGGCCTGGGCGAAACCGCCGTTTATTCGGTGCTGACCGGGCTCAAGTATTTCCGCAAAGTATACGAGCGGCATATTGTCGATCAGGTATGCGATGCGGCCATGTGTACCGGTCTCTACATATACTTTGTGAAAGAGGACGATTGCGTGGCCTGCGGCGCGTGCATCAAGCCGTGTCCCACCGGCGCGATTACCGGCGGCACCAAAAAGGTAGCAGCCCCTATCGATATGGATTTATGCATCAACTGTAACGCCTGCTACCAGGCTTGCAATTTTCTGGCGATTGCCTGAGTAACCGCTGGAAAATCAAATTATCATCGAATCAAACCCCTGGGGTTTCAGTTTCCGGGGGTTTTTTTGATTGTTTTTAGCCTTCTTCCATTTGTTCAGCAGTTTTTATACGGATTTAACCGCCCATATAATAAAGACTGCGATATAATAGAAAAACACTTACATAAGACATTACAACGTTTTTTCAAGGATTTTTATTGATGCTGAATCGAGTTTTGCAAAATCTAGTGGTCATTTCGGTGGTTCTATTGCTTCAAGCAGGTATGGTCTTGGCAGGGGGCGGTATACCCAAAACAGGGGACCCGGCTTGGGATACCCTGTCACAGGTCAAAAAGGACTGGATGCTGAAGCTTTATGACATCGTGGTTGAGGACCGCCCGGAGTTGAAACCAGTTGCTGACGATAGTCTTGAATGGCGTCTGAAAGAGATGGAATACGACACCAAAAAGTTTCAATACATGTCCGACAAACATCCGGATATGATCATCCGGGATCAAGGGTTGCACGCTTTTGCCAGCCTGGATTGGTTCCCCGAATTTTCTGAAGAGCTCTCTCGCAAGGATCCCAAGTTTGCGGAGCTTGAAAAGAAAATAAAGATACTGAAGAAAGAGCTGTCTAAAAGTAAAAACTTGGAAGCGTTGGAAAAATTCATCGATGGCTTGAACAAGGACGAAAAGCACAAGGAGAAGTTCAAGAAGTTCACTGCCGAGCTGGCTAAAGTCCAAAAAATCCTGACTTCGAATCAAGTCGACGTGACCCATAAAAACCAGTAAGGCCCTTCCCTACGTTCTTCCTTTCAGTTTTCCTGTATAAAATCAGAATCGGAATTCTTCCAATGCCTTGAACTTTGGGGAATGGACAAAGTGCGCGAAGGTATTGACACTGAACTGATTGGTTCTAAGGTCCAATTTTTTTAGGCTGGCTAATTTATCCGAATCGGCCAGCGCCTGAATGCCTTTGGGACCGATCTGGTTGTTGCAGACTTTCAACTCATGCAACTGTGTCAAATAAGGGGAACAGGCGATAGCCCGCAAACCTTCGTCGCCGATAAAAGTATCCCAGAGAAACAGGCGCTGAAGTTGGGCAAATATATCTGAAGCGGCCAGAATAGAGGCGCCGCGGTCTCCGATATCGTTGTGGCTGACATTCAGTTCTTCAAGTGCGGAAAACTTTTTGGAAACCGCCAGAGCCAGAATTCCCGAAGAAGTTAAGTCGGTCCGCTCCAGATTCAAACACCGTAGTCCGTCAAACGAAGCCGACTCCACCATCCCCACCACTCCTTTATTTCCGATCGCGTTGTCCATCACATTCAGCGCTTTCAGAGTTTTGAGATGC
>JAUVMD010000201.1 GCA_030600405.1 Nitrospirota bacterium | reverse complement strand
CGGGAGCTTCTTGAAATGGTTCGCCTGTCGCCCGAAAATTATGCGCAACGATTTCCCGATGAACTGTCCGGGGGGCAGCAACAGCGGGTGGCCGTCGCCCGCGCGTTGGCCTCCGATCCAGCTTTCCTGCTGATGGACGAACCTTTTGGGGCGTTGGATGCGATTACCCGGGATGCCCTGCAGCAGGAATTCTTAGACTTGAAACACCGCCTCGCAAAAACGGTTGTGTTTGTCACTCACGATATTATTGAAGCCCTCACCCTGGGAGACCGTATCGCTATTCTCCACGAAGGCCGGCTGGAGCAGATTGCAACCGGAAGAGAAATTCTGCAACAACCGGCCACTCCGTTTGTCCGGGATTTATTTACGAAAACCGTCAACCGATTGAAGGCCCTTAAAGACACTTTCTGATGCAGGAGAACCTCTGGATACCGTACATGCTCGAACGGATGCCGGAACTGTGGCAACGCCTCGGGGAACATCTGTTTCTTACCGGAATGTCTACGGTAACGGGGGTGTTGGTGGGCATTCCCTTGGGAATCCTGGCGTTTTACCGGCCGGGATTGCGCGGTCCGCTGTTGGGAGTTGTCAGTATTTTGCAAACCATTCCCAGCCTGGCTATGCTGGTTATTCTTTTAGCCCTGTTTCAGAAAATCGGTGTGCTACCTGCAATCGTTGCGCTCATTCTCTATGCCCTGCTTCCCATTGTGCGAAATACTCTGGCAGGACTACAAGGGGTGACTCCTGAGACCATCGAAGCAGCCCGTGGAATAGGGATGACCGAATGGCAGCAGATGCGGCTGGTTCGAATCCCCCTGGCGATTCCCGTAATCATGGCAGGCATTCGCACCGCGGCGGTCGTGGCGGTGGGGATTGCAACCCTGGCTGCTTTTATCGGCGCCGGGGGGTTAGGGGAGTTCATTAACCGGGGACTGGCTCTTTCCAACACGCGTCTGATTTGTCTGGGAGCGATCCCTGCCGCACTCCTCGCCCTGCTGGTGGATTTTGCGCTGGGTACCGTCGAACGAGCGTTTGATCCCAAACGAAATCGAACCCTGTCCCGCCGGACTCGGTTTGCCCTGAAACTTTCCGTCGTGGTGATACCGCTAGGTCTCTTGGTTCCGGTTGTTGTCAGTTTTTCCCCCTCGCCACACCCCACTTCCGGATCTGCAATCCTGGAGGGGCGAACACCGCAGGGAGTCGTCCGAATTGCATCCAAAAATTTCACCGAACAGCACATCCTTGCGGAGATGATGGCCCAGTTGATCGAATCGCGCACCCCCCTTTCCGTGGAACGCAAATTCAATCTGGGCGGAACCATTATTTGTCACCAAGCACTGGCACGGGGGCAAATTGACTTGTACGCTGAATATACCGGAACGGGGCTGATGACTATCTTGAACCTTCCCTTGATGACGGATCCGGCGAAAGTCTATCAACGCGTGGCCGGGGAATATCGGAAACGATTCAACTTGGTCTGGATGGAACCCTTCGGCTTCAATAACACCTATACCCTGACCGTTCGAAAACCCGACGCTTTGCGCAATCAATGGAACACCATTTCCGATTTGGCTCCCATGTCTTCCGGATTGTTAGCTGGGTTTTCCGGAGAGTTTCAGGAACGGCCCGACGGATATCCCGGATTCCAACAGGTCTATGGATTCAAGTTTGGTCGGGTTCACGATCTTGATCCCAGTCTAACGTACCGCGCTATTGCAGAGGGAGCGGTGGACGTGATCGACGGTTTTTCGACGGACGGACGGATCCCCGCATACAACCTGGTATCGCTGATAGACAATAAGAAATTTTTTCCACCCTACCATGCCGCGCCAGTGGTTCGGCAAGATACCCTCGACGTTCATCCCGGTCTGAGGGAGGCCCTGGCCCCTTTAGGATCCCTCATCGACAACGGAACCATGATGGGACTGAACTACGAAGTGGATGAAAAAAAACGCGCGGTATCGGAAGTGGTGCGGGAGTTTTTGCGTTCCAAAAAGATTATTTAGGCCAGGCGCTGTAAAATCAGGCTCCACCCACAGAAAAGAATACCTTTCGAGGACCCAAGGCCAGGTGCGGGCTTTTTTTGACATTGTATGGTAAATATATCGTTGGGATTAAAATAGGTGCGGGAAACTTCTACAATAAAATAGCCGTAAACTCCATTCATCGGGTCTTGGTGGTTTGCATCGTCGACCGAATTGTAGGAGAATTGGAATAGTTCCGCGATCTGAAACGCAATGAACAGTCAATATAGGGATACCCCATCCGATGAATGGTTTTTTATCAGGCATAAATCCCAGCTCCATTTGGTTGATTGCCGGCGCGCTCCTGATTATTCTTGAAATAGTTTTATTCCCGGGCATTGGTTTTCTTTTCGCTGGTTTGGGAGCTATTAGCGTGAGCGCGGGTCTTATTGCCGGCTGGATAGATAGCCTGTCTGCTCAATTTATTTTATTTTTCCTCGCTACCGCTTTTTGGACGGCAATATTATGGAAACCCTTGCAAAAATTGATAGCGGGAAAAGGATCGGGGTTCGATGATATGGTTGGAAGTACGGCAGTCGTCTTTGGCCAATCTATCGAGAAAGGAAAGATGGGAAAGGTCAAGTGGTCCGGAACCATCATGAAATGTCAGTTGGATCCGGGAGCCGAAGGGCTGGAAATGATTGACCCTGAGACAGAAGTGATCATCACCGGAGTTTCCAAGGGGATATTAATAATCCGGGCAAAATCACCTGACGGATAGATTTGTTTCAAACCCTAAAGCATGGGGGAATTTATGGGAACTTTAGAATTTACACTTGCAATAGCTTTTATCGCTTTCCTGACGGCTTGGAATGGTATTAAGCTGGTACCCCAACAGAGCGCCTGGGTTATTGAGCGCTTGGGTCGATTTAATCAAACCTTAACAGCCGGTCTTCATTTCATCATTCCTTTCGTTGATAAAGTAGCCTACCGTCATTCTCTTAAAGAAAACGCCGTCGATATTCCCAGCCAAACGGCCATTACCAGAGATAATGTGACTTTGATTATTGACGGGATTTTGTATTTGAAAATCACCGACCCCAAACAAGCTTCTTACGGGGTGCTTGATCCTCGATATGCGGTCATTCAGTTGGCGCAAACGACCATGCGGTCTGAGTTGGGCAAGATGACCTTGGATAAAACGTTCGAAGAAAGGGAATCCTTAAACACCAATATTGTCCAATCCATTAATGAAGCGTCCATTGTATGGGGTATCCAATGTTTGCGTTATGAGATCAAGGATATAACACCCCCCGATAATGTTCGGCAGGCGATGGAACTTCAGGTGGCGGCAGAAAGACAGAAACGGGCAGAAATTCTTAATTCTGAAGGCCAACGCCAATCGCAAATCAATATTGCCGAAGGCGGGAAAAGAGATGTGGTTTTACAATCTGAAGCGGCCATGACGGATCAGATTAATCGGGCCAAGGGTGAAGCGGAGGCCATACTGGCTGTGGCCCGAGCAACGGCTGAAGGTATCGAGCTCGTCGCTTCTTCCATTCAAAAATCCGGCGGGGAAAAAGCCGTGGCACTCAGATTGGCCGAGCAGTATATTGACGCATTTTCAAACCTGGCCAAGGAAACCAATACCGTGTTATTGCCTGAAAAAACCGGCGATATCGGATCCATGGTGGCCCAGGCTTTAGCGGTTTTTAATAAAATTCAAAACCAAACCTCTTCCGAGGAAAATAAAAAATCCTGAAGGGAAGTACCCCCCCCCTCAACTCCACACTCGCCGTAACCCCAGTTATTATAGATAAAGCTAGTTTTTCAACACCGGTCACACAGGCTGGCGAAGACAACGGATTGGTCGCGCAATAACGCTTCAGCTGAACTGGCCCTGCGCCGAGCAGTGGAGCTGGGGGGATTCGAACCCCCGGCCTCTTGAGTGCGATTCAAGCGCGCTCCCAACTGCGCCACAGCCCCAGGCTTTTCGTGCTTGACCCTATCATATCATGGACCGGGCGGAGTACCTCCGCAGGCCAGCGTAACGCTGGACTTAAATTCAGAACTGCGCCCTGGGATGCTCTCTTAGTAATTAGCCGTCAGCAAATTTCCTGCCCTGTAAAGGGCTGGCGAAGG
>JAUVMD010000127.1 GCA_030600405.1 Nitrospirota bacterium | reverse complement strand
GTTTTTTCTGAGCCTGGCCGGAGGGTTGGCTTCGGTGGGCATCATGGGTCTGTTGTACCGGGAAGGACGGCAGGTCTTCAGCCTGGTGGGAATTAGCGTGGTGGCGGCTTATGCCCACACCACCGCGATATTTGTGTGCGTGTTCTTTCTATTCATTCACCAAAGCATTTTTTTTAATTTATTGCCGGTGTTTCTCACCTTTTCTCTGATCTCCGGCATTCTCACCGGCCTGCTGGCGAACAACATCACTCAACATCTATCAAGTGAAGGAATATCCTTTTAAAAGCCTAACATTGTCCCTTTCACAATGTTTTAGACTTCCCCAGGCTTTTCCTTTACACTAAATTTCTAGCCAAATTACATATATTACATATTAAACGAACTTTGATGGTGTCCGTGAAGCTTTCAATTGTCATTCCTGTTTATAACGAAAAAGATACGCTCAACACTCTGTTGACCCGTGTGGAAGCAGTTGACTACGAAAAAGAAATCGTGTTGGTGGATGACTGTTCAACCGACGGCACACGTGAAATTGTCGAGAACTATAAAAATAAAAAGGGTTATACGGTGTTGATTCACCCGCATAACCGGGGCAAAGGCGCCGCGCTACGTACCGGATTCGCCCAAGCTTCGGGGGACATCATTATCATTCAGGACGCGGACTTGGAATATGACCCCAAGGATTACGGTAAACTATTGGAACCGATTCTGGATGGACGGGCGGACGTCGTCTACGGATCACGGTTTCTGGGCGGACCCCACCGGGTTCTGTTCTTCTGGCATTACCTCGGTAACATGGCTCTGACCCTGTTGTCCAACATGCTGACCAACCTGAACCTGACGGATATGGAAACATGCTATAAAGCCTTCACCCGGCAGGTACTGGAGTCTATTACCCTGAAGTGCGACCGGTTCGGATTCGAGCCGGAATTCACCAGCAAGGTCTCCAAAAGAAATTTTAGAATCTACGAGGTCCCCATTTCCTACAGCGGACGGGATTATTCGGAAGGAAAAAAAATTGGATGGAAAGACGGCGTGGCGGCGATCTGGTATATCATCCGCTTTCGATTATTCGACTGATCCGAAAAATACTAGTCGAACCGATGAATCGTGCCTTCGCGGATACCTTTTTCAAATTCTTTTGTCTCCCGGGCAATGAGACGGCTCAATGCCAGTAAGGCGATGAGATTGGGAACGGCCATCAGCCCATTCATGGCTCCTGAAAAATCCCAGACAAAATGTAGATTACTCACCGCACCGACATAGACGAAACCGATCCAGGCCATCCTGTAAAATGGGATAAAACGTTCACCTGCCAGATATTCAAAACATTTTTCGCCGTAATAGCACCAGCCCAGGATGGTTGAGAACGCGAAGGTGACCACCCCGAGAGTGACGATCCATTGTCCCCACTCGCCCGGCAGTCCGGCGCTGAAAGCCTGAAGTGTTAGCTCGACGCCGGTCTTACCTGAATTCCAGACTCCTGTCGTGGAAAGCACAAGTCCAGTCAACGAACACACGATGATGGTATCGAGAAAAGTTCCAGTCATCGACACCAGTGCCTGCTTACTAGGTTGATTGGTTTTCGCCGCGGCGGCAACGATGGGGGCGCTTCCCAGACCGGATTCATTGGAGAACAATCCTCGCTCCACGCCGAACCGAATGGCCTGGGCCAGAGTTGCTCCAGCAAAGCCGCCGCTGGCCGCAGTGCCGCTCATCGCCTGCTTGAACAAAAGCGCAAGGCCCGCTGGTAATTCCGCCATGTTACCGAGGATTATTACCAACGATCCTGCAAAATACAGCAACACCATTATAGGAACAAAAAAGGAAACGACTTCGGCGATGCGCTTGATTCCGCCCAGGATCACCAGCCCGGTAAAAACCGCCAAGATGACGCCGACCGCTTCTTTGCTGATGGAAAAAACTTTGACGAGGGCGAGGGTGGACGTGTTGGCCTGGACCATGTTACCGATCCCGAACGCGGCGACGGCCCCGCACACAGCAAAACAAATCCCCAACCATTTCCAGCCCAACCCGGTTTCGATGTAATACATGGGGCCGCCGGAAATCTCCCCCTTGTGGTTGATCTGTCGGTAACGCACGGCGAGAAAACCTTCAGCGTATTTAGTAGCCATGCCGAACAGGGCGGCCATCCACATCCATACCACCGCACCCGGTCCGCCGAGGGTCATCGCGGTGGCCACGCCGGCAATGTTGCCACTGCCTATGGTGGCGGCCAAAGAAATCATGAGTGCACCAAAATGAGAAACATCCCCCTTGCCGGTCCGCTCGCAAGAGAAGGTCAACCGCAAAGCGTAAGGGAGTAAACGAAATTGAATGCCTTTGAGTAGAATCGTCAACCAAATTCCGGTACCGACCAGCAGAATCAGCAACCAGGGGCCCCAGATAATTCCGTTTAAATCTGAAAAAAACCGGTTGATGTCATCCATAATGAAATGGGTTTAATTTAGGACAATAAGGTCAGCAAATTAATCACGGCAAACATACCAGGAGGGAAATCTTCTTGTGGAAGTCATTTAGAAAACGGAAATTCAAGATAATGAATAAAAGTTACTTCTCTTTTTCCGATTCGGCCTCTTCTTCTTTCTCCGATTCGGCTTCTTCTTCTTTTTTCTTTTTGGCTTCTTCTTCTTTTTTCTTTTTGGCCTCTTCTTCTTTTTTCTTTTTGGCTTCCGCCTTTTTCTTTTTGGAATCTTTCAAGGCCTTTTCCAGTTTTTTGATCAAAGCGGTTTGTTGTTTTTCTTCGTCGGCTAACCGGTTAAAGATGGCAGCGATTCTCTTTTTGAGTCCTTGGCCCACCGATTTTGTTTGCTGGTCCGCAGCGATGCTTTGCTTTAGAAATCCCAGGGCTTCCTGCAGCTCGGGAACCTTGGTCCCCGCCAGCTCGCTCGCCAGGCTTTCCTTTAGGGGAAGAGCGCTTTGAATGGCGTTCACCGCTCCCTGCCCATTGGAAAAGCTGAGCTGGACATTTTCATAACGGTTCGCCAACTCTATTCCGACTTTGAATACCTGAATGGTTTTACCAACCAGCGCTACCTCTTGCGAACTGAGCCCTGCGTCCTCCTTAATTTCACTCCCACCTGCCCCTGCGCTTGGCTGACCCGGAAACCCTGAAGGAGCGCGGGGGGCGGGCGCCGGCTCGCTCACTCCTTTGAATTTCTTCACGGAGCCTTTATTTCTATATCGCAAAGGGATTTTGCTGGCATCGTCGGTAAAATGAATTTTCCCATGCTCATCTTTATACTTATATATTTTTGCATTCACTGGATCGGGTTGAAAGGCGAACCACCCCAATAGCGCAAAAATCAAAGTTTTTGAAAGAACTCTGGAGAAACCAACGGTATACTTCATATTGCAATGGACGGATATATTTAAAGGTAAATGATTTAACTAATTGGAGCTACTTTAAGATTATATCAACCGAATCCAAACTCTGCTATACTTTAATTCTAAAAGAAACCCTCTTAAATTGAAACTGGGGATCTTACGTGACTCCGAGCCCGTTAAAATATATCAACGATAATATCTACAGTTTGTATCCCGAACATCGTATCGTCGGTTTTTATTTATATGACATCCACGATGAAATGGTGGGTCGTATCCAGGGCCTGATGGTCGACCCAGAATCCTATAGCCCGAGATATCTGGTTTTAACTATCGGTGGATTTTTATTCACCGACGGCAAAATTATTCTGTTCCCCAGGGATCATTATGAATCGCTGGAGTTGGGGAAAGTTAAAACCTCCTGGCGCCGGGACTCCATTCAGCAATCTCCTTCCATCAATGATGTCCAATCGCTTACCATGGAACGGGAGCAGGTCATTTTGGGTTACTACGACCTGGAACCCTATTGGGACATTACGGAAACCAACATCATTCCTTAATTTATCTTCCGGCTTAACGCGTTTCTATCCGCTCTAACAACCGGTAGACCGAATCCGAGACGTCCTTGACGCTGATGTCTTCAATACAAAAGGGTTTGTTGTGAGGTGAGGGTTTGCATTCCTTGAAAAAGTTGTGACGGCAGGGTGAGCATGAAAAATTTTTCGTAACTATTTCCTTTTTGGAAGGTTCGATACAGGGATCGCTGGTTTTAGGACTGCCCGGACCAAAAATGGCGACGAGGGGCGTTTTCACCATAGCTGCCAGATTCATGAGGCCACTGTCGTTGGCGATCAACAGTTGGCAGTTCTGGAGTAGGGCCAGCACCACTCGCATATTCAGACCTGTGAAAGCCAGGGAGTGCTCCCGTGGACAAAATTTTCTGACCTTCTCGATCACCTCCGCTTCCGCATCGCTTCCTAACAACAGAATTTTGGCTCCTCTTTCCTTGATCAGCTTTTGACATAAAATACCGAACCGTTCCGGATGCCACCGTTTTTCCTGCTTGGAAGCGCCCGGTTGAATCGCTACCTTAAAATCACTTGGATAAATTCCCTGCTGAGCCAACAATTCCTCTTGCTGTCTCACTTCTTCTTTTGAAACAATGGGTTCGAATTTCTTTTCCACATCATTGATTCCGAGACAGGACACAATTCTGGAATAATAATCTATTCCATGTATAGATTTTGAATCCTTCTGCACGGCAAGCGGATGCGTCAAAAAAATCCCACGGCCTTCGGTTTGATAACCGATTCGAATTTTGGCTCCTGACAGCCAGGCCATCATCGCGCTGCGAAAGGAATTGGGAAACAAAACCGCCAGGTCAAACTGATATTTTTTCAAACCCCGCGCAAACCGGCAGGCAGACCCAAAACCATCCTCCTGTGTGTAGGGAATTTTGATAACAGAATCGATGGAAGGATGGTGCGATAAAATTTCGTGGGCGGGAGGATGGGCCACCGCCGTTATCCGCACATGAGGCAAGCGGGTTCTTAAGGCCTGAATTGTGGGAAGGGAGAACACCACATCTCCAATCCAGTGAGGCATCCAAAATAAAACATGGCAAATGTCCCGCTCTTCAAGATTTATTGGACGGTCCATGGTTTCCTCTGGTTCTAAATTGCGATCATTTGCCCGTCTCGGATTGAGCAACGCAGGTTATTTGACTCGGCGAATGGCAGCTCCCAGTTGAGACAGTTTTTTCTCCATATCCTGATATCCCCGATCAATATGATAGACCCGCGAAACAACCGTATCCCGTTCAGCGACCAAACCTGCCAGAACCAGACAGGCGC
>JAUVMD010000229.1 GCA_030600405.1 Nitrospirota bacterium | reverse complement strand
GCAGCCATTTAACACCACTGCAAAAATCAGCGCAACGGTTGGGACCATCAATTGACGAAAAAACATGGGATTCTCCTTTATGACTCGATGAATTGAATTTTTCATAGCGCACCTCCTCAAATTGATACTTGTTTCTCGGCCGGATGATGCTCACACTGGACTAGCTGGGCGGGCCATGCCACATTAAACAGTCAATTAAGCAAAATGCATTCCTAAATCCTTGAAAGATAATATCATTATACCTTATGTAAAAATATTAAAGATTTGAACGCCTTTAAAAATCATCAGTTACTCCACATCTGTATTATGGATTATTTTAATAAAAATAGAGGCAGGTGCTTGGAGAGGGCAGAAACTCACGACAGTTTGATAGAGGTTGTTACTTTTTAGACAAATTGTATTAATTTTTTAACACAAAAAAACTAACTAGAAGGATTGACCTACCTCCTGAAAAGTAGCCAGAGGTTATGTAAGGATTAGCGCCTATAACATTGAATATCCTCTATGGCCCTCTTCATCCCCCACAGATGCCCCAAATGCTTCGAGAGCGTGACGCCGATTTGAGCATCAGCTTATTATTTATTTTTTTACTTTGGGAACAGCAACTTCACCTGAATCTGCAGAGACCAGTCCGGGCCATTGTCTGGCTTTTCCGCATACCAGAAAGACTGCAGTCTGAAATCGACAGGCTGCTTGCTGAATTTTACTAGTCGACCGAATCCCCCGCCGAGGGGCACAGTCCATCGCTGACTGCTGTCCGCTTCCCAGTTGGCAGTAAGGACCGGGGCTGAGGTAAGGTACCAGCCATTGGCAAGGTTGTAATTGATGAAGTACTGAAGTAGCAATGAATTAACGTCATCTGCATCACTTGGCCCGGCAAAGCTCCAGATATTGTACCCTAGACCGCCCAAGACCCATTTCCCCGGCATGGCCAGAGCCACAAAGCCCGGCCCGGCCGACCACTTGTCGGTGCCGAGCCGGTCATCCGTATGGGTCGGAATCTGCAGGACCGGCCCCGCCCCCCAGATGAGCTTACCCGGCTTGGCGGGAGAGATAAACCCCTGCCAGGTGATGTTACCCAGGCCACCAACACTGTCTGTATCAAAGGTAAGAAAATCATCTTGGACCTGTTCCCTGGCAGGAACAGTGACATTCTGTGAGGCAAGGTAGTTAAATGGAATGATAACCCGGTTGACCAGGTTGACCTTTCCGAAATTCACGGGATAAACCGGCTGAAACTGAAAGGAATTTGCCCATTCCCCTGCAGGACCAACATCGAAGTACGTGTTGTTCTGCATCGGCAGGCTGATCATGTTACCAATGGGGTTCTGGGATTGTTTGGCCAGATCCTGATCCGCCGAAACCGTGCATGCAAAAAGGATCACTGCCATGAAAAAAATTACCGGAACTCTCAATCGAGAATGATTCATTCACAATCTCCTTGTTTTTTATTTTGGCGCCGTTCCTCAGGAACAGACGTCATCAGCCTTTTGGTAATTAAATCGGATTACCGGGATTAAACTCTAATCGGGCGAAGAGGTCAAGTAACTGGATTTGGGTAGAAAGGTGGTTAAAAGTCACACCCACCAAAGAAAATTTTCAATCCCCAAAAGGTGGCACCAAATTAATTACAGAGAGGGGAAAGGGAGGGTTTAAAAGAAATGCCAGAGTGCCCTAGATACAGTGAAGCAGTTAAGGGTTTAAGAACCTACTCAAACGGCGGGAGGTCCGCAAGGCACTCTGGTATATTTTGTTCAAATGGTTTGCGGTGGAAAACTGAATAGTATGGCTTGAAAAAATTAAACTTGGGCCATATATTTATTACAGGGAGAGAAGGAAGAACCTCCCTGAAGTTGGTTTTTTGGGTATGCCAGAGCGCCCTTGAAAAATAGAATATAAGGGAGGCCGTGAGCCACCTTAGCGACGGGAAGTCGCAGGGCACTCTGGCTTTTTTAGTATTCCGAAAGGTCCACCAGAGCGATCGCCTGAGAGCAACGAGAATTGAGTTTCCAACCCCCACAGATGCCCAAAATGCTTTGATGAAGAAATTTTATTTTGAAAGAGGTTGAATTTTATGTGGCATTGGTTTCGTGAGCGGCGGCGGAAAAAAATATTGGCTGCCCCTTTCCCAAGTGAGTGGGAGAAGCACATTCAAAATAACATTCCATATTATCAGCACCTCAATAATGAAGAAAAAAAGCGTTTACAGGATCTTACCCAAGTCTTTATTGCCGAAAAGTATTGGTTGGGGTGCGGTGGCCTTGAGTTGACTGATGAAATTCGTGTCATGATCGCCGCCTATGCGTGCTTGATGATACTCGCGTTGCCAAACGATTATTACCGCAATGTGAAATCCATTTATGTGTATCCTACAACAGTCTTGTCTCCTGAGAGACCAATGGGTTTTTTTCAAGTTCACACTACCCCAGTGAGTGGCCCGATGCCAATTCTCGGCGAAGCACATTATCGTGGCCCGGTAATACTTGTCTGGGATGCAGTGAAAAAAGAAACTCGGCACCCGGAACACGGTCATAATGTTGTCTTTCACGAATTCGCACATAAATTGGACATGCTCGATGGCAGTGCAGATGGCACTCCACCACTAACAACTCCTGAAGAGTATCAGCGGTGGGTTGAAGTATTTTCCAAAGTGTATCTAGAGCTATGTGATAAGGTGGAACATGGTCAGTCTACTTTTCTTGACAGTTATGCGGTAACGAATGAAGCTGAGTTTTTCGCGGTGGTAACTGAAAATTTTTTTAGTAAACCTGAAAACATGAAACGCTATCATCCAAAACTTTATCAAGTTTTGCAGGGTTTTTATCGACAAGATCCGGCACAGAAAGTATTGACCAATCAACATTAGGGCGGTGCGTTTAAGGGACCAGCGAGGGGCCAATGCTTGAATTGCATGGATGAGCAGGAGTATGATTTGACTGTGAGGGTCAATGGGATGGTTGGTAAAAATTATTCTTCACGAAAAAATCCTACCAGAGCTATAGTAACCAACATAAGCCCGGAAAATAGATAAACAATTATTCCCGGGGTCGGATTACCCATCATACCTATGAAGTTTGCCGTGCCGTACAGGAACCCCCAATTGAAAACGTAGGCGAAGCTGATCAATAATCCTAATTTATATTTTCTAAAAAAGAAACAAAGCGTGCTGAAAAACATATAAGAAACCATTTGTCCCACCGGAATGATAAATTCCGTCGTGAATAAAAATTCCATATCGCCCATAATATTAAATCTCCGGGTTTAAGGGTTTTGCTTTGAGGCGCTTCAATATTTTCGGACACTCTCTTCCTATCTACTCTCTCAGGTTAATGCCTGGAGGCGGGATGGGCGGGAGTTTGATTTGACGGTGTCTGCTAAAGGTCTTTCTTCCTGTAAGAAACCCACCACGGCCAAAGTAATCATCAAAAAACCGGAAAACAGAAAAACAAATAATCCATAATTCAAATTACCCATCATATCTACGAAGCTTGAACTGCTGTAAAGGAAACCCCAATTGAAAACAAAAACGAAGCTGACTATCAATCCCAATCTATCCTTTTTAAATAAAAAACAAATTGTGCTGAAAAACATATAAAAAATAATTTGTACTATCGGAATGGAAAATGTGGTCATTGCTAAAACATTCATATCGCCCAT